>JANYFS010000446.1 GCA_025359705.1 Deinococcales bacterium
AATAATGTGATCCCAATCGGAAAACTCGTAATCTTCTACCATAGACCTGAGCATTTGGTCGATAAATTGACGATCATAACGGACGACGACAAGACATCTTCCAAACAATATCTTACTCGACCCATGATGAAAGATATACCCTTTTGATACAACAAACAGCGTAAAAAAGTAGATCCCTTCCTCACCTTCTGCACTTACGTTGAAATCGATGTGTTCACAAAAATCTGCTACATTACTGGGCATGTACTTATCTAAATCATCCAACTCTTCAGAAGTTATGCCAATATTTCGATTATAGACAAACTTCATTTGTCCTTCCGATTTCTTCTTCAATGGTTTCGGTAAATCAACATCAAAATGATAGTTCTTAATGCATCCGCCAGTTGTCCAAGTCTCCAAACCTGTCTGAAAAACAGCTTCGTTTTGCTTCCAAAATGGTTCTCTGGTTTTTCGAATTCCATCCTTACTTACAAATCTCTTTTGTCCATCTCCATACTCCGTTCGGTAGTCATCTCCAACCCAATCTTTGACCAATCTATCAGCGTCTTCTTTGCCAAAAATAGAATTTGATTTTTGCTCTATATTTCCCATAAGTTTACCCAAATCGTTTTGATCATGGGCGATTTTTTGAGAAGCAAGCTGAGCAGGAGAAATTAAATATTTTTCATCTCCATTAAATTCTATAAAACCCCAAGTAGGCGTTTGTTCCATTTCAAAAACCGCAAATCGTTTCAGATGACTGATAAGATGAGCTTGGTCAAAAAACTCGCGATCTTCGATCATATATCTGATTAATTGGTCGATAAATTGGTAATCATAACTAAGAAGAACAAGACATCTTCCAAAAAATGTGATATCTGACATATGTTTAATAATATAAAATCTCGATACAGCAACTAATGAGAAACAGTAAAACCTTTCTTCGTTATCTTCTTCGCTTACAACAAAATTGATACGAATAGAAAAATCCAATAGATTAGCGGGCATATACTGCTCGAGGTGAGCTGGCTCTCCAGAACCTATTCCACTGCTTCCATTATAGATGAATTTCATTTGTCCTCCTGTATGTGATTAGCGCCCCTCGAGGGGTGGGCTTAGCAGGAGAGCGAGTAGACTGCTAAACGGCGGGGCCAACATCCCCTCGAGCAACTAACTTCTTTACAGATTCGCGCTCAATCAGGGTAAGGCTCGAGGGGGTTCAACATAAAACCTACTTTGCCTCGAATCCTGCCACGGGATCCTAATCACATACGTCCTCCTTGGCTAGAAATAAGTAGCGAAACCGTCAGTGGCGTTAGGAAGCCAATACACATTTTAGCCTTTGAACCGTCCGTGCTGAGGCAGTACATACACCGCATTGTCAGTCCATTTACCCCGATGAAGGTACGTGCCAATCTGGGTTTCTCGATGCACGAAGCCCAGACGCTCCAACAGCCGCACTACCGCCAGATTGCGCGGATCAATCTCGGCCACCGTTCTAGCTCCAAGGTTCCGAAGGCGTACTCAATAAGCGCCCTTAGCCCCTCGGTGGCGTAGCCCTGACCCTGCGCTGCCTTAGAGAGCGTGACCCCGATCTCGGCCTGCTGGCCCTGCGTATTCAGGGCCACGTCCCCGATCAATTCGCCGGTGCTCGCCCGTTCCAACCCGATCTGCACCCACCCAGGGTTGCCGAGTACTTTCTCAGCCATCTCCGCAATGAGTGCTTCAGCAGCAACAGGCGTGTACGGCAGCTCCCAACTCTGATACTGAGCGATGTGCGGGTCATTGCGGTAGGCCAGCAGCGCGGAAGCATCCTGGGGCCGCACTACGCGCAGCTTCAGGCGCGACGTAACGATCAGGAAGCTCACCTGCTGCTGAACGTTCATGGACTCCGATTATACCTATACAGAGCTAAAAGGCCTGGAACGAGCACTGAACTGTATATTGGCTTCCTAACGCTACTGACGGTTCCGCTACTTGTTTCTAACCAACTTTAAGGTAAGGGGGTGTTTTTGATGGGTTTTTAACGCACGTTTCTGCACCATCTTTTGATGGGAGGAGAACCCTCCCGTTTTTATCGTGTTAGATGTTCCAGAACCGCATGCCGAAATCAAGATCCCACTTCCTCTTTGGGAGATGGGTTTCGGTACACTAAAACATGCAACCCCACCTAATCGGTTATGTTCGGGTGTCCACCCGGGAACAACACCTGGATTTGCAATTGGACGCCCTGACGGAAGCAGGCTGCCAGAAAATCTTTCAGGACGTGATCAGTGGGGCCAAAGCAGATCGGCCTGGACTCAAAGCAGCGCTAGAATACCTGAGGCCGGGCGACCAGCTGGTGATCTGGAAACTCGATCGCCTGGGGCGGAGCCTGCAGCACTTGATCGAGACCGTGAAATTGTTGAAGGACCGGGGGATCGATTTGCTGGTGCTGGAGGAGAAGATTGACACGGCCACCCCCACAGGGAAACTGTTCTTTCACATGATGGGCGCTCTGGCAGAGTTCGAGCGGGACCTCATTCGGGAGAGAACACTGGCAGGGCTAGAAGCTGCCCGGGCGAGAGGTCGCAAGGGGGGTCGGAAGGCTTCTTTGAATGCTGGACAGGTGGAGATGGCAAAGACGTTGCTGAATGATCAGAGAAATTCCGTGGCTGAAGTGTGCGAAA
>JANYFS010000467.1 GCA_025359705.1 Deinococcales bacterium
TGCTGGATACCCGCAAAACCACCCCACTGTGGCGTGACCTCGAGAAAGAAGCGGTATTGCATGGTGGCGGGAAAAACCACCGCTTTGGTCTGGACGATGGCATTTTGATCAAAGACAACCACATCGCTGCTGCTGGAGGCATTGCACAGGCGATTGCGCGGGCCAAAGAAAGTGCCTATTTGCTCAAAATCGAGTGTGAAGTTATGTCACTGGACGGGTTACGCGAAGCACTTTTGGCAGGGGTAGACCGTGTGATGTTGGATAATATGTCTGATGCTTTACTCGAGCAGGCGGTGCGTTTGCGCGACCAACTTGCGCCGCATATTTCCCTCGAGGCCAGTGGAAATATGACCCTCGAGCGGATGCCCCGTGTGGCTGCCAGTGGTGTGGATTTCGTGAGTGTAGGTGCGCTGACCCACTCCGCCCCCGCTCTCGACATCAGTTTGAATATTTTATCGGAGAATTTAACATGACCCACACCAACCCAATCATCCCCAAACCCCAAATCCCTCACCGCGACCTGCTGCAACTGCGGGTGATCCCCACCAAAGCAGAATTGCTCGAGGATATTGCGCGGCTGCGAAAAGAGCGCAATGCGGTGATCTTGGCCCACAACTACCAACTCCCCGAGGTGCAGGCCATTGCCGATTATGTGGGCGATTCTTTGGGTCTCTCGAGGCAGGCCGCCCAAACCGCTGCCGATGTGATTGTGTTTGCGGGGGTGCATTTTATGGCGGAAACCGCCGTGATCCTCAACCCCAGCAAAATTGTGTTGCTGCCCGATTTGCGGGCGGGTTGCTCGCTGGCGGATACCCTGACCGCTCAGGGTGTGCGCGATTGGAAGGCCAAAAACCCCACGGGCTTGGTGGTGACGTATGTGAATACCACCGCCGAGGTCAAGGCCGAATCGGATTACTGTTGCACCAGTGGCAACGCGGTGCAGATTGTGCAGGCGCTGCCCGAAGATGTTCCCATTTTGTTCGCCCCAGACCGCTACCTGGCGGCCCATGTGATCCGCGAAACGGGTCGCCAAATGGATGTTTGGGACGGAGCCTGCCACGTTCACCAAGCCATCCGCCCCGAGGATGTGACCTGCCAGCAAGCCGCCTACCCTAATGCCGAGCTGCTGATTCATCCCGAATGCGGCTGCTCGAGCCGAATTTTAAGCGAATTCCCCGACCTGAAACTCTATTCCACCGAGGGGATGATTCACCGCGCCCAGGCCAGCGAAGCCCAAGAATTTATTGTGGTGACAGAGATTGGCATGGTCACACGTTTGTCCAACGACATCCCCGACAAAACCTTTATTCCGGTCAGCCGCACGGCTTGCTGCGAATACATGAAAATGATCACCCTCGAGAGCGTTCGGGACGCACTGCTCAACTTACAACCTCGAGTTACCGTACCAGAAGAGATTCGTGTATGTGCTTTAATTCCCCTCGAGCGGATGATTGCCAAGGGTTAGGCTCGAGACTTGATGTCAAAGATCACCCGAACTTGGGATTCTGTAGTGGTGCATTTCGTGGATGAAAAAATCAAAGTGTATCGGGAACCCAAACGGGATTGTGGGCAACTGAAATTGGTTTTGGAAAGGGAAGCGTAAAATTTCGGCTCGAGTGCCGAGAAAAAGGTGTAGGCTCGAGGCATGAACACTTGGACAAAATTACGTGTTGCACTGGCTGTGGCGAGTGTGTTTTTGAGCGGCATTTTAACCTCCATTTCTCACGCCCAAGATGACCAAAAACCCAGTTCAGCACCTCAATCAGCACCTTGTGTTTTGCCCCCTCTTGCCCGCAACCCTCGAGCGGTGGAAAGTTTCACCCTCAAAGCAGGGCAGCATTTTCGTACCAAATCGGGAATTGATTTCACCGCACCCAAAATTTTAAAACAAGCCACCACCTTTAGCATTTCCGAAGTCTCCCTCGAGAAGTTGTTTTCTTATCCAGGTGGACTTAAAACCACCCGTTGGACGAATCAGAACGCTCGAGCGTATAAAATTACCTCCTCTCGAGGTGTGTATTTTGGTGGATCTTCACTAGATATTCAATTTTTTGCTCCATCTGGATGTACGCTTTCAAAAGAGTATGCTCTTCCAGATTCTCAGATACGAATTGCCCCTGCCCCAACAGCAGAAGAAAAGATTTTAGAACAAGAACAAAATTTGGAATTTGAAAAACAACCATTAATTGAAGCGCATTTGAATATTATGGAATACGGTGGTTTTCTCAAAATGGCTCCTTCTAAATTTGAATTTAATAAGAAGTTTCCAAAAAATATAATGTGGAATTTGTCTGATTTTCAAAAAAGTGGAATATATATTGTAGTTACACCAAAATACTCCAAAACTCAAAAACCCACACTATTCGCCTATTTATCTGAAAAGAATCGAATTGCAAAATTTTCAAATGGTTTAAGAGTGATTGTACCCAGAAATACCATTCCTAAACATCTGCAAATTTCAGTCACCACCGATAATTTCCTCGATAGACCCTACCCCGAATACTCGAATCGTCCAGTTAATTCAATATATCATCTAAACTATATTTCAGGGGGAATACGTGACGAAGGATTCATTTTTCTAAGGTTCCCAATACCAAAAGATATACCCCTCGAGCGACTCGGGGTTCAAGTTCATAACTATTACTATAACTTGTATTATCTTGGTTGGTCGGATGCTCAAACTTTTATAGATCATAAAAATAACGAACTAGTGCTTCGCATCTCCTCAAAAGGTTTGGTTGGTTCTTATATGGTTGTAGACAAAGATAGAGGATCTGGGATAAATAAAAAAGTATCGGAAAAACCGTTGTTTTGGAAAAAAAACGCTAACAAAGCAATTGGAAAAGCTGAAACGGGATTTTTACATAATGGATTAAACAAAACAGTCATGGGTGTTGAAATTTGGCTCGAGCCAAAAAATATTCGTTTTAAAGTGCCATATAGCCTCGAGGAAATTGATCCTGCTACCCTCGAGATTCCCATTCCAAAATGGGCTGTTCGGTACAGCAAGGTTTACCGATTAAATGTTGCTAAAGATTCTAGAATTGCCACAATCAATTGGAGATTGCCAGTATCTAAAAACATGCCCGAGAGTTGTCTTCAGCTTACCAAGCTTACTTATGACCAAGAATACTCTTGGTTTCCCGTGATTCAGTATTGGTGGGCAGAACCCCGATACATGGTTGGGGATGTGGTACTCGGTAAACCTTTCGAGGTTACTGTACCTTGGACGAATCCATTGATGGGAGAGATATTTTTTATTTCAAGACAACCTTATTTTTTAATAGGAGATCATGTACCTGATTGTACCGCTCTGCTCGAGGGAAAACCCACTTTCAAACCCTAAATGGACGCTTTACCCTCGAGCCAAACCCCAATCCCAACTCCAATCCCAACCCACTTTGCGACCTATACTGAACCATGTCTTTGACCCTTTTAAACACAAAATTATTTATCCCGCCACTGCGTCCCAAAGCGGTTCCCCGCCCCCGTCTGCTCGAGCGGCTGGAAGAGGGCTTGTCTCGCAAGCTCACGCTCATTTGCGCCCCCGCAGGTTTTGGTAAAACCACTTTGGTCAGCGCCTGGATGCTAAATTGCCGCCTTCCCAATGCCTGGTTATCTTTGGACGCTGCCGATGGTGATAGCACCCATTTTTTGCGATATCTGATTGCGGCTTTGCAAACCATTTCCACCCAGATTGGCGCGGGGGTGTCGCAAATGCTGCAATCCGCCAACCCTCCAGCCCTAGAATCCGTGCTAACTGTGCTGATCAACGAAATTTCGATGCTGCCCAGTCACTTTGTGCTGGTTTTGGACGATTACCATCGGCTTGCCAGCAAACCCACGCTCGAGGCAATGACGTTTTTGCTGGATCACTTGCCCCCACAAATGCACCTGGTGATCACCACTCGAGAGGAACCCGCTTTGCCACTGGCCCGCTTGCGCTCTCGAGGGGAACTGACCGAATTGCGCCATGCCGAATTGCGTTTTAGCTTGGATGAGGCCAGCCATTTTCTCAACCAAACCATGAATCTTCAGCTCTCGAGCCTGAATATTGCCGCGCTGGAAACCCGCACCGAAGGCTGGATTGCGGGCTTACAATTGGCGGCGATTTCGCTGCGGGGGCATAGCAATCCAACCCAGTTTATTGAATCGTTTAGGGGCAGTAACCGTTTTGTACAAGATTACTTGTTAGAAGAGGTTTTGCGGCAACAGCCCGCAAGTGTACAGCATTTTTTACTGGCAACTTCCATCCTCGAGCGGTTTTGTGGGTCTTTGTGTGATGCCATCCTCGAGGGCAGTGGGGGCCAAAATACCCTCGAGTCCCTCGAGCAAGCCAATTTGTTTATCATTCCTTTGGATAACGAGCGAAAATGGTACCGCTATCACCATCTTTTTGCCGAACTCCTACAAAAACGACTGCAAAATTATGAATATAATGAGTATAACAATAAACAGAGTTCTGCTGCTCAATATCATATTCGGGCCAGTGAATGGTATGAAGCTAGTGGCCTCGAGCTGGAGGCATTTGATCAAGCAGGGCTTGCCAACGACCTCGAGCGGGCGATTCGTTTGATTGAAGGAAACGGAATGCCTTTGTATTACCGTGGTTTTATGGCCCCAATTATTCGCTGGCTCGAGGTACAGCCTAAACATGCATTGAATAATCATGCGGTATTATGGGTTATTTTTGGGTGGTCTTTGATGCTATCGGGCAGGCCCAGCCAAGTTGAAGCTAAATTACAGGCTGCTGAGCTTGCTTTGTTAAATTTTCATCACAATAACCAGTACAATAACCAGCACAATAATCAGCAAGATGCAATAACCCAAGATCTTTTGGGGCAAATAGCGACTTTGCGGGCTTTGGTTGCGACTGCACATAACCAAACCGAAGCCATTTTCCTTTTTGCCAACCGCGCCCTCGAGCTGCTGCATCCCCAAAATCAGCCCGCCCGTACTGCGCTGAATTTGACCTTGGGTTATGCCTACCAAGCGCAGGGAAACCGTTTGGCTGCCAGCCAAGCCTTTGCCGATGGCATTGCCGCAGGGCGGGCTTCGGGGAATGTGATGTTTACCGTGGCAGCTTTGGGGGGGCTGGGGGCGATTCAGGAGGCCGAAAACCAACTGGGTTTGGCGGCCCAAACCTATCAGGATATTGTGCAGATGATTGCCGATCCAACCCATATGGTGACGTGTGAAGCGCATATGGGCTTGGCCCGTATTTTTTACCAGTGGAACGAGCTGGACACCGCCGAATTGCATCTGCAAGCGAGCGCAAAACTGGCGGTGCAGTTGGAATGTGACACCGCGCTGGCGGCGGTGGTGTTGCAAGGAAAATTGCGACTGGCAAGGGGGGAACTCGAGGGGGCGACCCACATACTGGCCCAGGCCAGCGAAACCGCCCAGGTGCATCAGCTTGCCCACCGAATTTTGGAAATCGTTGCGGTGCAGGTAGCGCTGTTGCTTCGTCGGGGCCGTGTGCGCGAGGCTGAGCAGATGGCCCAATTGCACCCGCTGCCGTTGGTTCAAGCTCGAGTGTTGCTGGCTCAAAACAATGCCGCTGCTGCGCTGGTTTTGTTCGAGGGAATTTCGGACACACCGCCCAATCAACATCCCAATCAACATCCCAATCCGCAGCTTGAGGGGTTGCTGGTCACAGCCTTGGCCCTCGAGGGGATTGGAGATTTGGACGGTGCGTTGCGGGTGCTGGATCAGGCGCTGGCAGGGGCCGAAGCGGGGGGTTTTATTCGCATTTTTATGGATGAGGGTCAACCCATGGCCCGATTACTGGCTCGAGCGCACAGCCCAGCACACACCAACTACCTTGCCAAAGTGCGGGAAGCCTGCGAAAAGGAGTTTGAAGGTATACCTCCCTTGAGCGAGATTTCAGCCCCTGCATTGCAAACGACCCACCCCGTTTTTGACCCCCTCAGCAAACGGGAATTGGAAGTGCTGCACTTGATTATTGAGGGGCTATCCAACCAAGAGATCAGTGATCGGCTGGTGCGTTCTTTGAGTACGATCAAATGGCACAACCAAAAAATATTCGACAAATTGCAGGTTCAGCGCCGCACCGAAGCCGTAGCCCGCGCTCGAGAGTTGAAGTTGTTTCAGTCGTAATTGCCAAGCCCTACCCCAAAACCCTACCTAAATCATACCCCAACTGTACTCAAGTCCATACTTTAGTACGTCTAAAAAATCACACCCCTTAGCTATCATGGGGATATGAAAAGACAGCAGCAGTATGAAGCAGATGGGCGGAGCTTACCCATCACAAAGCAAGCACTATTCTCGGCAATCTGGATCTTTGCGGTTCTGAATTATCTTTACTGTGATGTTCTATCCCTAATGGATTCTGGATTACTCAAGCAGTACCTAGCTGGAAAGATCAATGGAATGCAAGTGAACCAAGGGTTTTTATTGGCTGCTGGGGTACTGATGGAAATTTCGATCTCGATGGTTTTGCTTTCTCGCATTTTACCCTACCGCTGGAATAGAGGGGCCAATATCGTTGCTGGCTTAATTACCACATTGGTGCAAGTTGCTACATTGTTTATGGAACCAACAGGGTACTACCTCTTTTTTAGTACCTTTGAGATTGCTGCCACGGCCTCGGTAGTTGTTTTGGCAATCAGGTGGTCAAAAGAATCGGAAACGCTGCGCTCTACCTCCCAAGCCCAACCCTCGAGCTAAACCCACTGTTAAACCCCACCCTCGAGCCGTAAAATACACCATGCCTGTCCATCAAAATCTTCCTCACGAAAGCGCCTGGCTGCATGTGACGGGAACCGCAAAATACACCGCCGATTTACCCGAACCTCGAGAGCTGTTGTATGCTTGGCCCGTAATGTCGCCGCACACCCATGCCGAGGTGCTGAGCATTGACTTTGCGGCGGCCCTCGAGCGGCCTGGAGTGGTGCATATTTTGACCGCTGCGGATGTAACGGGCCAAAACAATACTGGCCCCGTGCGCCACGATGAACCACTTTTCCCGCACGAAGTGATGTATCACAGTCAAGCGGTGGCCTGGGTGCTGGCGGAAAGTGAGCAGGTCGCTCAAGCGGCAACACATTTGGTGCAAGTGGAATACCGCGTTTTGCCTGCGATTGTGGGGATTCGGGCCGCGCTCGAGCAGAATAGTTTTCACAACCCCCAACCGCTCAAAATTGTGCGAAGCGGGGTATATGGCGGGGTGGATTTGGCGCTCGAGCAAGCCGAATGTTCGCTCGAGGGGGAACTCGAGTTGGGTGGGCAGGATCACTTTTACCTCGAGACTCATGCTTCACAGGCCATGCTGGACGAAGACGGGGCCATGATGGTGCAGTGCAGCACCCAACACCCCAGTGAAACCCAAACGATTGTTGCCGAGGTGCTGGGATGGTCGCGCAACCGTGTGGCGGTGCAGTGCTTGCGGATGGGCGGCGGTTTTGGCGGCAAGGAAACCCAAGCCAATGCCTTTGCCGCCATTGCTGCTTTGGGCGCGGTCAAAACGGGTCGGCCCGTGCGGGTGCGCTTGACCCGTCATTTGGATATGCTGCTGACCGGTAAACGTCACCCTTTTTTGGCCCGTTACCGCGTGGGTTTTTCCAAAACAGGCCAGCTCGAGGCGTTAAAGGTCGATCTGTTTGGCGATGCGGGCTGGAGTTTGGATCTCTCGGAGGCCATCGTCTCGAGGGCCATGTTTCATATCGACAATTGCTATTTTGTTCCTGCCCTCGAGGTGGCGGGGTACATTTGCAAAACCAATGTCACCTCGCACACCGCCTTTCGCGGTTTTGGTGGCCCTCAAGGAATGCTGGTGATCGAGGAGATTTTGGGCCAAGTCTCGAGGGCATTAAAGCTGCGCCCAGAGCAGGTGCGGCAGCAGAATTTTTACCAAGTGAACCACAGCACCCACTATGGGCAACCGCTAGACGAAGTACGGATTGGGCGAATCTGGAACGAACTGCTCGAGTCCAGCGATTTTGTGGCGCGGCAAAAGTTGCTCGAGGGCTTCAATGGCTCGCACCCGTTTTTCAGGCGCGGAATTGCCATCACCCCCGTCAAATTTGGGATTTCATTTACCACCACTTTTCTGAACCAAGCGGGCGCACTGGTGCTGATTTATGCCGATGGTAGCGTACAAGTCAACCACGGCGGAACCGAAATGGGCCAAGGTTTGCACACCAAAATGCAACAGGTGGCGGCCCATACTTTAGGCATTTCTACCCAAAATGTGCGAATCATGCCCACCCGCACCGACAAAGTACCCAATACCTCGGCTACCGCAGCCTCGAGCGGAACCGATCTCAACGGCATGGCGGTGCAAAACGCCTGCGCCACCTTGCTCGAGCGGTTGTCCGAAGTCGCCGCCAGAATGTTTGGGCAGATGTTTGGGGCCAGTGTTCACCCCCAAGATATTCGGTTTGCGGGTGATTTGGTTGGCGCACTGGGCCGCCTCGAGACGTTTTCCTGGCAACAGGTGGTCTCCCAAGCCTACCTCTCGAGGGTTTCGCTCTCGAGTACGGGGTATTTTCGCACCCCCGAAATCCATTACGACAAGGTTTTGGGGCGCGGGAATCCGTTTCGTTATTTTGCCTGGGGTGCGGCGGTTTCCGAAGTGCAGCTCGATATTTTAACCGGCATGTGGACGCTCGAGCGGGTGGATATTTTGCACGACTGCGGCAATTCGCTGAATCCCATGCTGGATGTGGGTCAGCTCGAGGGGGGATTTGTGCAGGGCATGGGTTGGCTAACCATGGAAGAACTGGTCTGGGACGACTCGGGCAAGCTAAAAACCTTCGCCCCCAGCACCTACAAAATCCCGACACTGGCAGAAATCCCCACCGATTTTCGAGTCAATTTGCTGACCCACGCCTTTGAACCCAAGGTGATTTTGGGTAGCAAAGCAGTAGGTGAACCCCCGCTGATGCTGGCAATCAGCGTGCGCGAAGCCCTGCGCGATGCCCTCTCGAGCCTGGGAAATGGCGCTGTGCATTTTGCCTCGCCTGCCACTCCAGAACGGCTTTTTTGGGCGGCGGAAGGGGTGAAGAATCCTGAAAAAGAGAGGGCGCTCGAGGGGATTACTGCGGACTAGATTGGTGGTTTCACTCGAGGGTTCCCACGCCATCTCTGGCGTTGTGAATCAGCAAATACCAACCCAAACAGATGAGCAGCGAGCGATGTTCGGTGGGAATTTCATATTCGGTCAATTGCACTTCGCCGTCGCGCTGGCGCAGCTTTAGGTTCATTTCTAGGTAGAGTAGGGGTTTGCCGCTGGCGGTGTTCCATTGCCAGCGGTTTAGCCACATTGGGGTGTAGCTCCACAAAAACAGGCGTTCATGCAGCTCGAGGGTTCCACGCCGTTCGCTCGAGCCAACAAAAGTTCCAATCACATGGCCTTGGCTGTAGATCAGAAACCGTGCGGGAAATCCGTCTTGGCGCTCGAAAAGCCAATGCCCACCGCCCAAGGTGGCCTGCATCTGCTGCGGTTTAGATTTGGAACGGGCTATTTGGCCCAGTTGTTCCATGCCCCACCAAAATTCGTAGGCCGCCACCCCCGCTCGAGGTTGCAGCCAAAAGCCCGAATTGTTGCTCGAGTCTGAAATAAGGGTTTGAATCACGTTAAAGATAGTCTAAAGGATTGCCGTGGGCTTTGCTCGAGGGCCGCAGCTTCATTTTACTTGCCAGCAAAATCAGAGCTCAAATTTATTCCAAATGTTGCAAACGGTAGGCAATACTGCGCTCGAGCCGTGTGATTTCTCTTTGCCGCTCGAGTAAAACCTGCAATGCTTCTTGGCTCGAGATCAATTTTAAATAGACTTTGGTGTTGGGTGGCAAAACCGCAAGCCTTGGCAAATCCACTTCTGAGATGGTTAAAATGCGCGGGTAGCCGCCCACGGTTCCCGCATCTTGCAGCAAAACAAGAGGTTGCCCACCCGCAGGCAACTGCACTACTCCAGGAAATACTGCACTCGAGCGCATTTCTTGGATGGTTTTCAACTCGAGCGCCTCCCCTTCGAGGCGTAAACCCATGCGGTTAGACTGCGCCGAAACTTTGAAACCGATCCCCTCGAGGGCCGTTTGAG
>JANYFS010000469.1 GCA_025359705.1 Deinococcales bacterium
ACGACAACAATGTGGCACTCTTACCCAACTGCATCACCAAACGTGCCGCCGTGGAGTACGTCCTGAACGACAAACGCGCTCGAGATGAATGGCTGGCTTTGGGCATCGGAGATTCACTCAGCGATTTGGGTTTTATGGATGCGTGCGACTTTTGGATCACCCCCAGAGGAAGTCAGATTGCCAAGCAATTGGGAATGTAGATTTTGTTTGTTATTCGTTGTTCGTTTTTGGTTCTTTAAAACCAAATCAACAAATCAACAAATCACTGTAGGGGCGGGTTTGAAACCCGCTCTATAAAAGATTAAAGATCAAAGATTAAAGATTAAAGATAAAAATCAAAAAACATAAACCCAATCTTCAACCCAAATTCCCTAGTCTTACCCTCTTAAATACACCTATGACCAAACCCTTCAGTGGCAGTTACCCCCTCCAAGACGTAGAATTTCTCCTTGAGGTACTCGAGCTTTCAGATGTTCAAATCATCCACAGCACCGCAGAAAAAGAGCAATGGATTCAGTCTGGACAGCATTACAGCCGCTTTCTCAGTCCAGAAACCGCACCCAAAGCCAGTTACCTCGAGCTATTTTGGGCCGCACTCGAGCAGAATGGGGCGCGGTTAGCGGGGGATATTTGGGGTTTGGCACAGCAAATTTTGCAACTGAGACCTGCTGGCGAAATCGTTTTGGTCTCTCTTGCACGGGGTGGAACCCCAATTGGGATTTTGCTCAAACGGGCGCTCGAGGCGTTGGGGCGGCAGGTTAGGCATTATTCGATTTCGATTTTTCGGGATCTGGGGGTGGATTTTGCGGCCCTCGAGCAGATTTTGCAGCGGGGTCATGCCCCCGAGTCTGTGGTTTTTGTGGATGGTTGGAGTGCCAAAGGGGTAATTGCCCGCGAACTCGAGCAATCCATAAAAACCTTCAACCACATGCACTCGAGCGCGATTCCCAGCCAGCTATTTGTGGTTTCGGATCTGACTGGAAGTGCGGGATATGCTGCCACCGCCGAGGATTATTTGATTCCTTCGGTGCTACTCAATGCGCCCGTTTCGGGGCTGATCAGCCGTTCAGTACGCAGCCCCAGCCGCTCGAGCGATCATTTGCATGGCTGTTTGTATCTACAAGACCTCGAGCCAGATGATCTGTCCAACACCTTCCTCGAGCGCATTTGGCAACAGATGATAGTGTTGGATTTGGGGCAGTTTCCAAGTAGAATAGACCTCGAGCAAGTACAGGAAAAACAGCGGTATACCCGAGCTTTTCTGGAACACTTGCGCCTCGAGCGTCACGTACCTTATCTTCATATTAAGCCTGGTGTGGGCGAAGCAACTCGTACATTGCTGCGCCGAATGCCTGAGGTGTTGCTGCTCCAAAACCAAACACATCTCGCTATTCAACACCTGCTCCATCTTGCCAAACAAAATAGCACTCCCATAGAGATTTTACCGCATATGCCATTTCTGGCCTGTGCCATTATTTCACAGCTTTCTCCTGGGGAAATCTAAGAGAAAGTTTGCTAAGAAGTTTACAATACAAGTCTATAATAGTAATAGGTAATAGTAATCTATAGTAGTAATATGTAATAGTAATATGTAGTAGTAATATGTAATAGTAATCTAAGCGAATCAAATTCTAGGTCTAGGTTTCATATCTGAGGAAAGTTCCCCCGAGTCCTTCTCGCCGTTTGATATTTTGAGGTTTTCAAAATAGAAACGTAGTGTATTTCATTAGGAGTTACTATGGAGCAATTGTCCAACTCGGGATCTCATCTTTCGGCTCATTTGACGCCCAACTTAACCCCTAATTCAACACCCAATTCACTATCCACATCCCACAAATCAAATATGAAACATCTGTGGTTGGGAGCCTCCCTGTATGTTCCCACGACCCACAAAAACCTGCTCGAGATTATTCAAGGCCAGCGCCTATCGACAGTACGTTCATTGATTTTCTGCCTCGAGGACGCGGTTCTTGAGCAGGATCTCGAGTTTGGTTTGGATCAATTGGCAACCGCCCTACCGTACCTCGAGCCAGACCCCAACCGTTTGCGTTTTGTGCGGGTTCGCAACCCCGAAGTGATGCGCCAAGTGCTAAGTATGGAGGGTATTTCCGCCATTGACGGCTTTGTGCTGCCCAAAATCTCAAGTCTCACTTTGGGCGCTTATCTGTTAAGCCTTTCCGAAGGCAGCCAATTTTCCTTGATGCCCACCCTCGAGACCAAAGAGGTATTCGAGGAAAGCAAAATGCTCGAGCTGCGAAATATGCTCGAGGGCGTGCGCTCCCAGATTCTCAGTTTGCGGATTGGCGGCAATGATCTGCTCAACTTTCTATCCTTGCGGCGAACGCGGGGCAAAACCCTGTACCAAACCCCCCTCTCGAGCGTAATTGCCCGTTTGGTCAGCATCTTTAAGCCCCACGGCTATAATCTGACTTCGCCCGTCTACGACATCGCTTTTGATGACCAAACCCTGCGCCAAGAAGTGCAGCTTGACCTCGAACATGGACTGTTTGGCAAAACCGCTATTCATCCCAGCCAAGTGGAAGTAATCGAGCAAGAATACCGTGTGGCACGGCTCGAGCTGCACCTTGCCGAAGCTATTTTGCAAGAGGATGCCAGCGCAGTATTTATGATCGACCATCATATGTGCGAACCCGCCACCCACCGCAACTGGGCATGGGAAGTGGTATCTCGAGCCGAAATTTATGGTGTTAAACCCTAAACCAACCATAGATGACCAACCAGAGATCAATTCAACCAGAAACCCATAAGCAAAATTGCTTTTTTATCTTTTTCTCAGAAAAATCAAGAGTTATGGGATTATGATTCGGAAGAGCGCGGTAAAAGGAGATTCACCATGATCAGCAACGCTAAAATCTGGCTCTCAAGCCTCTTATCCGCAGGTTTATTGGCAAGCTGTATGCCTGCCGCAACCGCACCTATTGTCACCCCTGTTACCAGTGTCTATTACGTTGGCAAACTAACCGGATCAGAGCAAGTTCCCCCACTCACTGTGGCAGGTACTGGATCAGTCACCCTTACCCTCAAAGATAACAAAGTTACCCTAACGGGTACCTACTCTGGTCTAACGGGTGAAGCCAAAGCCGCCCATATCCATGCGCCTGCCCTTAAGGGATCAAGTGCGGGTGTGTATTGCACCCTGATGTTGATGCCAAGCACCCCTGTGGGTACAGGAGTCTTGATGGAAGGGGATTGTGGAAATAAAATCCTCAGTGTCAGTGACATGTCAGATTTGGCAGCGGGTAAATGGTATGTCAATGTGCATACTGCCGCTAATGGTGGCGGTGAAATTCGCGCCCAGTTGTTTGCCAAATAAGCATACGAAAAATAAGTAAAACCACTGAAAATTTTAGGACGAAAAAGATCCATTGCCCGAGCAAAAACCTTGGTTGGGCAATGGATCTTTTTAAATGGGTAGGGTTTTGTAATGGTTTTGGCAGCGCTGTGATGGGTTTGGCGATGTCCAGCAAATTCGCTCGAGGGATTATAGACCTCTACCCTAAGCCTTGGCCCTCGAGACTGGGATTCCTGTTCCCACTTGCACGGTCTCGATGGTAGCAGTTGCTCCTGCCTGAGCGCCCAAAATCCAAGCCAACTTCAGCAAAAACAGCACCCCCTCGAGGTCTCCTTGCTCGAGCAGCCCCCGCACATGCTCGGGAACGCCTTCGGGCAGGGGCATTTGGGCCAGTTGTGCGGCATAATTTTGTTTCATTTGCTCGAGGAAACGGTCAAAATCTGGGTTGCTGCTGGGATTTGTACTGGGGTTCATAGCGCTATTTTAGCGCTCGAGGCTGATCCAGACTAGGATCTTGGTGATATTGGTGAGCTTTTTAAGGGTGGGATGTTTAAACTCAGCTCCCCAGCTCGAGGGAACTGGCATCCGAAAGCACCAAACGGTGAATGCGGGGTACGCCTTGCTTGCCGACAATTCTGGCTTTTAGGCCAATCAGACACTCTTGTAAACGCACGGTCACATCTAGAATTTCCACGCCTTCATCAATCACGCTGTATTCCACTTCCGAATTCTTGATGGTGGAGTTGCGCCCAATGCTGGTAAATGGCCCAATGTAGGCTCCCTCGAGCGTCACCCCTTCGCCAATCAGAACGGGTCCCATGATGTTGCAATTTCGCACCACCGAACCCGCGCCAATCTGCACCCGCCCTGTCACCCTCGAGGCTGCGTCCACATCGCCCTCGTTGAGTGGCTCGAGGTTTTCCAGCAGTAGCCTATTGGCATCGATCAGATCGAAGGGTTTGCCGGTATCTTTCCACCAGCCTTGCACCCGCTGCCCAATCACTTGCTTACCCGTGGCAATCAATTCGGCAATGGCATCGGTGATTTCAAACTCGCCCCTGGCACTGGGTTTGAGGGTTTCCAAAACCTCGAGGATACCCGCCTTAAAGCAGTAAAACCCCGCCACCGCCAAGTTGCTAGGTGGAACTTTGGGTTTTTCGATCAACTGCACAATATTGCCCGCATCATCCAAGACCGCCACCCCAAAAGCGGTGGGGTTTTCCACTTCCACCAAGGCAATAACCGCGTCTGCACCGCTGCTCTGAAACTGTTCCACATAGCTCGAGACACCGTGTTCAAACAGGTTATCACCCAAATAAACACAAAAATCCTCTTGCCCAATCCAG
>JANYFS010000496.1 GCA_025359705.1 Deinococcales bacterium
AATCCGTTTGGGAAAGGAAAGATAAAAGATAACCCCCTGACATAATATCTTATTGGATTATGCTAAAATTACCATGTTTTTACGCAAATAAATAACGCAGCACAAGGAGATCCCTGATGGCCCGAACCAGCACCTATCTCAACTTTTCTCGTAACACCGAAGCTGCCTTTCTGTTCTACCAAAATGTCTTTGGCACAGCATTTTTAGGCCCGATCATGCGGATGGGCGATGTCCCCAACCAGGGCCAGCCCCCGCTTGCCGAAGCGGATAAAAACCTGGTGATGAACGTGGCTTTGCCGATTTTGGGTGGGCATATCTTGATGGGAACCGATGCTCCCGAGTCGATGGGTTTTACCCTCAATGCGGGCAACAACCTGTTCATCAATCTGGAACCCGATACCCTCGAGGAGACCCAAAAACTGTTTGAGGCGCTCTCACCCGGTGGCAAAGTGGGAATGCCCTTGCAACAGATGTTTTGGGGCGCACACTTTGGTTCGCTCACCGATCAATTTGGCATCCAGTGGATGTTCAATTGCCCCGTTCCCCTCGAGGCTGCGGCCTCCAATCCATCTGATGCACAACCGTTATTGCAACCCCGTCTGATGAACCTACCCGCATTTGCCATGTTGGGTCACAAAATTCTTACCCAACCTGCCTCGCCCGAAATCCCGCAATTGTGGGCCAATTTTCGGCCTTCCGAATTGGCGGATTACAATGCCGAACCCAAAGTGACGTATGGCCTGATGCAAATGGATCTGGCAACGGGGATTTTAACCTATATGGCAGGCGTGACGACTCGCCTTTCTATTACACCCGCAGGTTTTGAACGGTGGGAATTTGCAGCCAATGACTATGCTGTATTTGAAGCCACTTTAAGCACGATCAGTCAAACCTTTGATTACATCTACGGCAGTTGGTTGCCCAACTCAAGTTTTCAACGTGGCACTGGCCCCGACTTTGAGCGCTATGGCCCCCTGTTCGACCCGCAAAACCCGAACTCCACCCTAGAGATTTACATCCCCGTGCTGCCTCAATCGTCTTGAGCAAAACCAACTAAAAGCGCAGGATCAGAAAAACCAAGGCAGACAGCAAAATCACAAAAAGTGAAACCCACACGGGGGCATCTAGCCGCAGCACCTTGCCCCACAACCGCTCGAGGGCATAACGCAAAGAACCGCTCGAGGCCACCGAACCCACAGACTGGCTCGAGACTGGTTTTTTGCTGGATTTTTCGCCCAATACCCCTTGTTTTAATACATCGGTCATTTCGCTAGATTTTTTGTTTGCCATGATTTACCCCGCTCGAGTCACTTGCGTTTGAATTTCCCCTCGAGACTTGCCCTCGAGGTGTATATACGAGCCTAGCAGGTCTTGGGTTGCTTTTTTGGGTGTGTCAGGCTCTTGAAATAAAAAAAAATCTGTTTATACTGTAAGAGTTGCTAGCTCGAGGTCTACCACGACACGGGTTGGCTCGAGTATAGAGGAGAGATCAACATGACGAAAAAATGCTTTGTGACCGGCAAAAGCACTTCGGTAATTAACTCGGTGTCACGCCGGGGTAAGGCCAGAGCAGACGGTGGGGTGGGTAAGAAAACCACCGGTATCACCAAAACCCGCAAGTACGCCAACCTGCAAAAGAAAACCATCACGGTTGATGGTGTACGCAAAAAAGTTTGGTTGTCCGTTACTGCACTTCGCAAATTACCCTCCAACATTAGACTTTCCTAAGTTTAATTGTTCGGGCTTTGCTCAAAAACCCCCTACTCCACTCGAGCGGGGGGTTTTATATTTAACTCAGTTCGTCTCCCGTTTCTTTTTTGGCGTACTTCTCCGAAATGAGCTTCACAGTCAGATCGTGGTATTCAGCATTTTTGCGGGGGCGAATGGGGGTTAGCACTGCGCCTTCTTTAATGTGCAAACCCTTGCCCGAGACCGTCTCGAGTCCTTCTTTGAGTGGTAAAATCCGCTCGAGGGTGTAGGGGCCACGGTACAAAATGGGGACGAAATGCTGCTGAAACCACGGCTCGAGGTGGTCATAGGCTTGGACTTCGCCGTTTTTGACCACCTTGAAGATTTTGACGGTGACTTTGTTTTGACCATAGCCAAAACCCTTTTGAATGGGGATCACCTCGCCAAAAATTTGCAAGTCTCCCTCGAGGGATAGGGCTTGCACTGCTGCAAAAAGCCCCATATTGTGGGCAGCTTGCCAGTAGCTGTTGCCCTCGCTGGCTTTGAGGCCCAATCCGCGCTGAGACAGCCCTTTGGATGTCACCGACCAATCACCGTCGGGGTTGCGGTAGTAGATGCCTTGGCTGCCGTGCAGCTTTTCGGTAAGCAGCACTTCTTCGCCCTGCACAAACTCGGCTTGGTAGATACCAAACTGCTCCACATCGTGATGGGTATATTGCACCGTCACCTTGCTCGAGAGGTTTTCCACGTCTCCCATCAGGCTCTGGGGAATGGGCGGCTCCCAAAACGTGATGCCCAATTCGCTTGAGAGGTCTTGATCGAAGGGTAGGTGTTCGTAGCCTGTATTGGGGATGACCACCCCCTGCGAAAGTTCGCCACGCAAACGGATGATGCCCACCCGATCATGGTTTTCGCCGCGCAGGTAGGAGATACCCGTGTCGGTATTGGTGTAGTGCTGGGCCAGATGCGAGGGCAAAACCGCTTTTTCGGGGGCCACGATCACGGTGTCGCCCTCTTGGTACAGCCCTTTTTGCACCACCAATTGAAAGGGGCCAACCTTACACAGCTCGAGCTTTTCGGCGTTGGGGTGGGGGAATAGTTTGACTTTGGCTTTGATCACTTGGCGTTGGGACATACCTCCCAGTTTAGGGAAGTGGGGCCGCTCGAGCATGGGCGAATTGGCTTATTTGCTCAACAACAGCTCAGGGATAGCGCGAAATCCGCTCGAGTAGCACTTCAAAAAACAGGTCGGCATTGGCTTTGATCGCCACCCTCGAGTTGGGAGTTTTACCCGTGACCGACCAGACATCGCACACGGTGCGTCCAAAACTTGGCCCTGGCAACAGCTCCACTTCCACATGCATGGCTTGTAGCTCAAAAATCTCGGGGCGCAGCAGATAGGCCACGGTGCAGGGGTCGTGCAGCGCGGGGCCAGCGAATTGGTAGCGGGTTTCGTAGGATTTTTTGAAAAACTCGAGCAGGGCCACCATCACATCGCCCACTCGAGTGTGTAGAGCGCGAAATTGCTCTACACGGGGCGGGGTGGCAAGCACCTGGTGGGTCACATTCAGGCCAAACATCACCAAAGGAATTCCGCTCGAGTAGACGATGTGGGCCGCGTGTGGGTCGCATAAAATATTGAATTCGGCGGCGGGACTAAAGTTGCCAAAATCGGTGGAGCCACCCATCACAATCAGTTCAGGAATCAGCGGGATGATTTTTGGCTCGAGCCGAAAAGCCAGCGCCAGATTGGTTAGGGGGCCAGTGGGAACCAGTGTGACTTGGTGCGGGTTTGCCAGCACGGTTTCGATGATGAATTCGGCGGCGCGTTGCCCCTCGAGCGTTCGTGTGGGTTGGGGAAGAATTGGCCCCTCGAGTCCAGATTTGCCGTGAACATGCTCGGCGTGGATCAGGTCGCGCAGCAAAGGGCGATCCGCACCCGCAAAAACGGGAACAGTACTGCCCGCCAGTTCCACAATGGTCAGCGCATTGTGCGCGGTGCGCTCGAGGCCCACATTGCCGTGGGTGGTGGTGATGCCCAACACCTCGAGTTCGGGACTGGCAAAGGCCAGCAGCAGATTCATTGCGTCGTCGTGGCCTGGGTCGCAGTCGATGATGATTTTACGGGGCATGGGGTTCAGTATAAACGGCGCTAATCCTGATGGGTTCGCAACAGCAAAGGTTCCCCAAAATCCTCGAGGGGAAAATGGGTTTGCAGGGTCATGGCATCGGGAGGGCAAGAGGCGACGCAGGCATTGCAGCCCGTGCAAGAGGCCAAATCCAGGCGCAGCTCGAAGCTGCCATCGGGCAACAGTTCGCGCACCACGGCTTCGGTGGGGCAAACGTTGGTACAAACCGGACACATGATGCAGGTGTCGTCCACCACGGGGGCAGGCCAGTATACCGTATCGCCCGCTCGAGGTTTTTGGGCTTTGCGCCGCCACTGCCAGTCCAAAGGAACCCGCTCGAGGGGATCGCTCCAATCCACAAAGGGCAAGGGCCGCTCGGGAATCAGGTTAACCATCACACTTTTGGCACTGCCAAACAGCGAACCCAATGCGCCGCGCCTCGAGACTTTTTCGGCTTGGGCGCGGTTGGCCCCCGTATAATGCACCACTTTGACCTGCAAAGGGGTTTGGCGGTGTTCACGGTAGCGCCCCGCTTCCTCGATGGTGCGCTCGAGCTGTTCTGGTACGCTTAAAACGTAGGGATCATCCTCACCAAGATGGGCATTGGCTCCGCCCCCAATGGGGCAGTTGGCACAATCCCCCCGCTCGAGGGTGAGCGATTTACCCCAAGCATCCACCATCAAAATGGCGCTGGGGGTGATGCGGGCCAAGCATAGCAAGGCGGGCGCGTCCGAATCGGCTTTGGAGCAGGCCAGCCGTGCATGTTCTCCCTGCTTGTTCAGCGCCTTGAGGGTGGTTTCGACTTCGTACTCGAGCGCACCCGACGGACAGGCCGCCACACACAAACCGCATCCCGTACAGCTCGAGGGGTCGATATCAACTTTTCCAGTCTCGAGGTGAACCGCGATGGCATCGTGGGGGCAACTATCCTCGCAAGCGGTGCAGCCGCCCACCACATAACGCGCAGTTAAGCAGCGCTGCGCGGTGAAACGCGGGCTGGGATCGGTCATTTTGAGAAAGCCCTCGAGCAAGTTACCAAACATGCCCCAAGTGTAGCCCACAGCGATGTGAAGAGCAGGGGATGAACTCGAGCAGATCAAAGCCGATTAAACTGAATCCTGTGACTCGAGCCATCCCCAAATCAACATTTCAGCCCCTGCCCCTGTCCCAACAGCTCGAGGTGTGGGGATGGTTGGCACTGAACAGTTTTGGCGGCCCCGCTGCCCAAATTGCCAATATGCACCGCATGGTGGTGGTGGAGCGGCGCTGGGTTTCCGAAGAACGTTTTTTGCACGCTTTAAGCTACTGCATGTTGTTGCCTGGCCCCGAGGCCACCCAGTTGGCCTGTTATCTGGGCTGGCTGGTGGGCGGGCCGCGCGGCGCTTTGCTGGCGGGTTGGTTTTTTGTGCTGCCGAACCTGCTGTTTATGCTGATCCTCAGTTTTTTGTATCTGCAAATCGGGCAAACCCCCGCCCTCGAGGGCGTTTTTCTAGGACTCAAAGCAGCGGTTTTGGCTTTAGTTCTCGAGGCACTGATTCGGCTTTGGGGAAGGGCGCTGAAAACCCGCAGGGGGCAATGGACGGCTTTTTTTGCTTTTGTGGGACTGTTTTTTCTCGGTTTGCCCTTTCCACTGATCATTGTGCTGGCAGGAAGCTACGGCTTTTTCACTCGCAAAAATATTCCCCTCGAGCAACTCGAGCCAGCCAAACTTCTACCCGAAACACCTTTAAGTATTCCCGAAGAACTGCTTTATTTTGAAATCCCCTCGAGCGCAAGAGCTTTCAAAACACTTTTGCTGGGTCTGCTGATCTGGTGGCTGCCCGTGGGCATTTTTGCCTTGCTCGGCTTCCATGCCTTGCGCGACATCGGTATCTTTTTTGCCCAAACCGCCGTGATCACGTTTGGTGGAGCCTACTCGATTTTGGCCTACATCGCCCAGCAAGCGGTGGAGGTATACGGCTGGCTCAAACCCCTCGAGATGTTGGACGGCTTGGGCCTTGCCGAAACCACCCCTGGCCCGCTGATTGGCGTGGTGCAATTTGTGGGTTATTTGGGTGCATTCCGCCTCGAGGTTGGTTTATCCCCGCACTGGGCGGGTTTTTGGGGGGCAGTTTTGACCTGCTGGGTCACATTTGTGCCATGTTTTTTGTGGATTTTTTTGGGTGCGCCCTATGTGGAGCGGCTGCGGCAAAACACCGCCCTAACCCATGCGCTTGCCAGCATCAGTGCGGCGGTGGTGGGGGTGATTGCCCAGTTGTCGCTGTGGTTTGCACTGCACACCTTTTTTTTCAGCGTGAAAAGCGCACACTGGGGGCCAATTCGCTGGCTCGAGGTATCCCAAATTCGGCTAGGGGCGGTGGCTATTGCGCTGTTTGCCTGTGTGGTTTTGCTGCGGTTCAAATGGAAAATTGTGCCGCTACTCTTGGTGTGTATGGGGCTGGGGGTTCTGGCTCGAGCGTGATGTTTCTACATCCCCTGATGCCCAATCTGGGCAGTCCAGCCCGCCAAAATATGCACATGGGTGTGTGGAACGGTTTGCCCGCCCCCTTCGCCCACATTGATCACCAAACGGTAATCGCTCGAGTGTTGCTTGGCTACTTTGATGGCGGTTGCCATCAGTTGTCCCAATTCCGCCTCGCTCTCGATCTCATCCACACGGCTCGAGACTTTTTTGGGAATCACCAGCAGGTGAATCGGGGCCAGCGGGTTGATGTCTTTGATGGCAATGTAGTTTTCGTCCTCAAAAACCACGCTCGAGGGGATTTCACGGCTGATGATGCGCTCGAAGAGGGTGGGCTGCATAGAAGAAGTATATGGGGAAAGATCCAATATCTGAAGTTTCACAAGAAAACCTTACCCCACCGTAGCTCTGGTGAAAACCATATCGCAGGTACTCAAATGGTTCTATAATCGGTAGCACAAATGAATCACTCTTCTGATCTGATGCGGGATCGCTCGAGCCGCCTTTTTACGTTTCTTTCACAGCTTGCCCAACTTCGCCTCAAATCCAAACGCACCCTCGATACAGATAAAGATGAGCAAGTCTTTTGGTTCGCAGATCTTCCCAAACACTCAAGTTGCGAATGTATTGCTTGGGATCAGGGTGATCAAGCCGAAGATAAAGATATTTGGCTTAAAATTACCAAACCAAGCTTTCCAAATCCACCCACTCCACCTACTATTGTTCAACCTTGGATTAAAGCAGAAGAATTATCAAATGCTACCTTAGATCAGCCTGCATTGCTGCGTGAAATTGCGGATATTGCTCCCACAAATGGTCATAGTTTGTCGTTAAAATTACAACTTATTGATCAACCTGATGTTCTTGATGCTTATTCTCTATACCTAGAGGATAAATGGCGGCCTTGGTCACTTCTGAACCAAGAGAATTCTAAAGTTCAACAACTATACAACAAGTTGTTTGGTATTTTTCAAAAACAACAACGTCTAGGTGAAACCTTTGAAGTTGTCGTCGGCTTGGGCTTCTTAACTTGGCATATTCCACATTGCTATGAAGTTGCCAGACATTTGATCACCATACCTGTTCGCCTGGAACTCGAGGCCCGAACAGGAGCTATGGTAGTAAAAATAAACCCCGAAGATGTTAAGCCTAAGCTGGAGCAAGATATGCTGGACTTAGCACATCAACCAGAAAAAAATCGATTAGATGAAGTAGAAAACGATTTAGGAAAAGCTGAAGACAATATTTGGGATGGGGTTAGCATCGCAAATGCGTTGAAAGCATGGGTATATTCGGTTTCATCCGATAGTGATTTTGATCCCACACTATTGCGTCAACATAAAATCGAAGTGATACCTCGGGTTCATTTG
>JANYFS010000518.1 GCA_025359705.1 Deinococcales bacterium
CGCCGCTCGAGATGATAATCGAGGATTTTTTAGGGAGCCTCGAGGGGAAAAACATTACAGATTGATTTCTTGAAAGGAAGGAACTGTAATAGCGCCGCTCGAGTTTGATTATTTGTTGGTTGTTCGGAGGAAGGGTATAAGACAGTGCTATAGTCTTGTGCTAGCCGTACACTATGCAAGAGAACGCTCAGCAATTGCCACAGGATTCCAACCCGTACCTAGACTTTGGAAGAAGTATCTGTCTCTTCGCCATCCGAACTTCAATTAGAATAATGTTTTAACCCCTCTTGCTTATAGCGCCAAATGGCTTAGGCAAGAGGGGTGTATGGCTTATTTAAGACCAAGCAAGCTGATAAAAGAAATGGTCAATACCAAGATCCACAGCATGAACAACCCCAACAGTTTGATCATCATCATGGCGGCAAAGTAGCGGTGGGTTTGGGGTGCTGGACAAAGGTAAGTATTTTCGGTGTTCATGGTGGGCCTCCTGAAATAAGGATAGAAAATGACCCCTTAAAAATGTCTTAAGGGGTCTGGGGCAAAGGCTCGAGGAAAACTTTTCCGATCCTCAGAGCTGGCTCGAGTCTGTTCTGTAAGGTATCGATCGCGTTTTTGAGGTTGCAAAAATGTGGTTATATCCTACGCATAGCCGTCTTAAAACCCTATCTTTTTGTGCTTAGCTATTCCAAGACTCGAGGGCGTAAAGGATCAAAAAAACGACCTACCCTACTCTAGTCACCCCCATCACTCGAGCGAAGTGGTTTAACTTTCGCTAAAACAAACGTCTGTTTGCACCCCTGCTGGGGGCTAGGATATGCTGCATTGGAATGCCTTCCCGAAGTTGGGAAAGCGGGTGGAAAACTATGTCCAGAGTTTCTCGTTACTACGATGTCAAACGCGATCAGCACGGTAAACGTCACCTCGAGGTGGATGTGGCGGGCTTTAGCCTGCTGCACTTGCCCTTGCTCAACAAGTCCACCGCCTTCACCCCCGAAGAACGCCAGTTCCTCGAGATTGATGGTTTGCTTCCCCCCCACGTCTCGAGCCTAGAAGAACAAATAGAGCGCTCCTACCATCAGTATTTGGCCTGCCCCAACCCGCTCGAGAAGCATATTTTTCTGCGAAACCTGCAAGACCGCAACGAAGTCTTGTTCTATGCCCTGTTCGAGAATCACCTCTCGGAAATGCTGCCGATTTTGTATACCCCTACCGTGGGCGAAGCAGTCAAAAACTTCTCCACCATCTACCGCTACCCGCGTGGAGTCACCCTCTCGGGCCAAAATATCGAACGCGCCGAAGCCGTGTTTCATAACGTCCCCCTCGAGGATGTGCGGATGATTGTTGCCACCGATTCTTCTGCCATTTTGGGCATTGGCGACCAGGGCTTCGGCGGTATGGCAATCTCGATTGGTAAACTGAGCATTTATACCGTGGCAGGCGGAGTCGGGCCAGATAAAACCCTGCCTGTAGAACTGGACGTAGGAACAGGCCGCGCCGATCTGATTGCCGACCCCTTGTATCTGGGTGCGCCCCACGCACGACTCACGGGGGCCGCCTACGACGACTTTTTGGATAAATTTGTGGAAGGCGTGTCGCAGCGCTACCCCAAAGCGATTATTCAATGGGAAGACTTTGCACGCGGCAGCGCCTTCCGGGTTCTCGAGCGCTACCGCAAGGTGATCCCCAGCTTCAACGACGACATCCAAGGTACCGGTGCAATGGCTTTGGCGGGAGTTTTAAATGCCTGCAAAATCAAAAAAGAAGCGCTCGAGGGCCAGGTTTTTGTGGTGGTCGGTGCGGGTGCGGGTGGAATTGGGGTGGCTTGGGCCATTCGCCAAGGTTTGCTCAAAGCAGGTTTAACTCCGCTCGAGGCCAAAAAACGGCTTTTTGTAGTAGACCGCCACGGGGTTCTGCTCGAGGGGCAAGATCTGGAAGACCATCAGGTTTCTTTTGCTCATGCTCCAGAAGATGTTAAAGATTGGACATACACAGGCCAAGAATCGGGCGGGTATCCCAACCTGCTCGAGACGGTGCAAAATGCGGGAGCCACTGCGCTGCTGGGTTTGTCTGGAGTTCCAGGCTTGTTTAGCCAAGCGGTGGTGGAGGCACTCAGTGCCAACAGCGAGCGCCCCATTCTGTTCCCGCTGTCCAACCCCACTGCCAACACCGAAGTAGTACCCCAACACGCCCTCGAGTGGAGCCAAGGTCGGGCGATTATTGCCACGGGCAGCCCCTTTCCCGATGTGGTTTTGCAGGGCAAAAGCTACCCCGTGGGGCAAGGCAACAACGCCTTTATCTTTCCTGGCTTGGGCTTTGGTGCGGTGCTATCCCGTGCCAGAGAAATCACCGATGCTATGGTTCTCGAGGCGGCCTACGCCCTTTCCGAACTGACCCCCGAGGGGTTGGTCTACCCCCCCATCCTCGAGCTACGGGAACTGAGCATCAAAGTTGCCGCTCGAGTGATGCAACAAACCATTTTGGACGGAGTAGCCGCCGAATACCGCATCCGCAATTTGGATTTAGCTGCGCTCGAGGCACATGCACGGGAACGGTTTTGGTATCCCCGATATTTACCCTTTAAAAGATCCGACGAAAGTATGTAAATCTACCTCGAGACTACGTTCAAACCATTTCTAAAATATCCCGATATAAAAGAACCGCTCGAGCTGTGTGATTGAAGGCTCGAGCGGTTCTGTTTTACGAATAACGAACAACGAATAATCAATCTAGGCTTTGCTAAATAATCCCACCGCCCAATCTAAAATAGGGGTTCCAAAAAACAAAGCAACCAATGCACCCGTAGCCAGTGAGGGGCCAAAAGGAATCTTGGTGCGTTTCATAAAGCGCTTGGTGGCAATTTGATA
>JANYFS010000519.1 GCA_025359705.1 Deinococcales bacterium
GCTATCCAGAATCATTAGCTTTGGTGGCTTCAGGCGCAGTCAATTTGGATGCACTCGTGACCCAAAATTATGCGTTTTCACAAACTCCAGCAGCCTTGGATTTTGCGGTCAACGATAAGTCCTCAAGTATGAAGGTCATGATCCAAATGAATCAAGATAATACAGGCCAGAACAGTATGAGCCAAGATGATATGGGCCAGAATAAAATAGGCCAGAACAATGTCTAAGTTACTCATGGGGATCGATATAGGTACAGGTAGCACCAAAGGGGTACTGACTAGCCCAGATGGAGTAATCGTAGCGCAACATGTTATTGAGCATGGGGTTTCCATGCCTGCACATGGATTTGTAGAGCAAGATGCAGAGCGTATTTGGTGGAATGAAACCGTTACGGTGATTCGCACGCTTCTTGCGGGTCGGTCTGGTGCAGATGTAGCTGGCGTTGCCGTGAGTGCGATTGGCCCCTGCTTACTGCCTTTGGATGCCCAAGATAATCCGTTGCGACCTGGTATTTTGTACGGGGTTGACACTCGAGCCACTTGGGAAATAGAACAGCTTAACGCTGAACTTGGAGTGGATCAGATCTTTCAACATTCCCGTATGGTGCTTACTTCGCAAGCTGTAGGGCCAAAGCTACGTTGGATACAATATCATGAACCCGAAGTGTGGGCCAAAGCACGGCTTTTTACCACCGCTAGTAGTTTTGTGACTTCGCGTTTGACGGGGCAACATGTGAGGGATCATCACACTGCCAGCCACTATATGCCACTCTATGATCCCGCAACCCATACTTGGAATGCGAACTATGTGGAGTATTTTGGGGTATCGGGGCGTTTGCCACAACTCGCTTGGAGTGATGAATTGGCGGGTGTAATCACAGAGCAAGCGGCGACCCAGACAGGACTGCGGGCAGGTACGCCTGTGGCTGTAGGCGCGGTGGATGCCCTTAGTGAAGCGATCAGTGTAGGGGTGATGCAACCCGGTGATCTGATGATCATGTACGGCAGTACAACATTTTTTATCTTGGTACAAAATGTAGCCACACCCAATCTATGCACATGGTCTGTGGCAGGAGCATTTGAGGGTCAAACCAACCTTGCGGCGGGTATGAGTACCACGGGTAGCATTACCAAGTGGTTCCGTGACCATTTAGCACCTGACTTGTCAGGGGATCAGGGCTACGCTGCACTCTTCCAAAAAGCTGCACACATACCCGCAGGTGCAAATGGTTTATTGTTTCTGCCTTATTTTAGTGGAGAACGTACCCCAATCAATGATCCACACGCTAAAGGAGCAATATTGGGCCTTTCGCTTAACAATACTCGAGATGATCTTTTTAGGGCGGTATTGGAAGGGGTTGGGTTTGGAATTCGCCACAACCTAGACGCATTTGATAATCAAGGAGCCAAAATAAACAGAATAATCGCTGTTGGTGGTGGAACACGTAACCGTATATGGCCTCAAATTGTATCGGATATCACGGGTATTGTGCAGTATATTCCTAAAATTACAGTTGGTGCTTGCTATGGTGACGCATTTTTGGCAGGTTTGGTGAGTGGGCTGGTACAACGTTCGGATATAACAAAATGGGTCGGTTCACTAGAAAGTGTGGAACCAAATATTACAAATAAAGCAATATATGATCCTCTTTATATTGACTATCAAGATTTATACGAGTCAACTAAAAAAATTGCTCATAATCTAAACAAGGTTTAATGAAAAACCAAACTACACATAATAATTTGAATGCAGTTTGGTTTTACTTGAAAAAAATATCTATAAATGGGTCATCTATGATGTACTTAGAGTTTTGTTACAAGTATCTTGCTGTGAACAGATGGATTATTTTTTTGAATGAAGTAATTTAACTGCTTATCGCTCTAGCAAATGCCCTAAACGAAGTGAAGTTTGTACCGTAAATCAATAAGGAGTATATTCTATGATACCTCTAGCTCAATTTGTTTCTACAGGTGAAGCGCTCACCGATATGATCCGTACCCAATCAGAAACCCATCCCGATACCTGGATCGCTCGAGCGGGAGGGGCAGGCTGGAATGTGGCTCGAGTGGTCTCGAGGTTGGGGGTGAGTAGCGCTGCTGCGGTGGCAGTCTCCTGCGACCTTTTTGGAGAAGAACTCAAAAACAAGTCGTTCGAGGCGGGCCTAGATCTGCGTTATCTGCAACAGATTGCAGCCCCTCCACTGCTGGCAATGGTTCCCGAAACCAACCCGCCACACTATTTTTTCTTGCGTGGTGGTGCAGCCGATCAGTTTTTTAATCCTCAAAAGCTCCCCATCGGCTGGCTCGAGGCAGCACAGGTCGTTTATTTTGGCGGAATTTCTTTGGCGATTGAACCTCTAGCAGGTCGCTTGCTCGAGCTGGCAGGCCAAGCCAAAACCGCAGGGAAAACCATTTGTTACGACCCGAACTTCCGCGCCTATGGCCCCGAATACGACACCACCCTCGAGGCGATGTGCCGTTTGGCGGACATCATCAAAGTATCCGACGAAGATTTGGTGGGGCTATTTCGCAATCCAGACCCCTATTTTGGTTTGGCTCGAGTGCAGCAGTGGAACCCCGAAGCAGCAATTTTGCTGACCAAAGGTTCGAACGGCGCAGATCTATATGTGGGATTGGATCAATACTCGGCTCGAGCGCCCCAGATTACTGTAATGGACACAGTTGGTGCGGGAGATGCTTGCACGGGTGGGTTTTTGTATCACCTGATGACTTTACCCAAGCACGGTTGGCAAGCACGGCTCGAGTTTGGGGTAGCAACGGGAGCAGCAGCCTGCCAGCAGGCAGGAGCGCACCCCCCTAGCCTCGAGGAAATTCTTTCTTTGTTTGCCCAAGAATTAATCTAATCTATTGGGAAGATTCTTTCTTCCCCCTCGAGCGGTTAAACTTTTGGCTCGAGCCTAAGAAAATTTTGCCTTGAGCGAGCGTAAAAATAAGCCATTACCAAGGCAAAAATGATTATATAGATTGGCAAGATAGGCATACCTACAAAAAGATAATATGGAATTATCATCATAATTTCGTAAAAAAAGTGAAATTGTCCAGTTGGTATTGCGAAAGCAGCAGCCCAGAAAAATGCGTGTGTTAAGATCATCAGTAAAATCATAAATATATTGCTCATAGTTAATTTTGCGTAGGTCATTTTACTAATACGATCTGTTAATTGTTGTTTTCGGTCATACCGTAAAATTTTCTCCATTTTATCGACATTGCGAATACCAAAAAACAATCCTACGATCAAAAAATAAGGCAAAATCAAAAAGCCAAACGATGTTGGAGAAATTGCGAATGGAAAAAATACAAGGGCAACAAGCGGGGCAAACAATGCAAAAGCGAATATGGCCCAATTTTGGAACCTATTTTTGGGAAAAGTTTTCATTTGCACGAACTACCTCGCTACTTTTATGAATTTTCCCAGAGATATACAGCCTCTCGAGCGGTTGAATTTTCACCTTCAGACTTGCAGTGCGAACCTCATTCTACACCCAGTTCAAGAATTCCAATGCATTGTGTCACAATTCCAACCCCTACTCACTCGAGCGCAGGGCCGCAGCGGGGGAGGCTTGGGTGGCTTTGCGGGCGGGTAGGAAGGCGGCAAGGATGCCCACCACAGGACTCGAGAGCAGGGCCACCAACATTAGCTCGAGGGGGAAAGTAGGTTCTACACGGTAGCCCGTGAGCGAGTTGGCGGCGGCGGTGATCACACGGCTCAGGGCCGCACCCGCACTGAGACCCAAAATCGTGCCGACCACCACCACCAAAATTCCCTCGGCAAACACCGAGCGCATCAGCTCGCGGCGGGTGAACCCCAGCGCTCGCAGTAGAGCCATTTCGTGCGAACGCTCCACCAGGTTCATGCCCAAGGTGTTGGCAACCCCCATTGCTGCCACGATGACTGAAAGGGCCAGCAGGCTATTGGTCGAACCAAAAAATTGACTGGTGATTTTGAGGATTAGATCTTTGTAGTTTTGGTTGTATTGAATGTCCAAAAAGAGTTTGGGATAGCTGGTAGTAAGCTGCGCTCCAAATGCCTTAATCTGACCCAAATCCTGACCTTTGGGCAGCGATAGTACGTACAGCTCGGGTTTGCCTTGATCGAACAGCGCCAGATCTTTGAGGTTGAACACCACACTTTCGCCCGCGCTGGTGTAGTCCACAATCACCCCCAAAATTCGGAACTCGAGCCAGCCTTGCAAGGTGCGAATTTTGATGGGGTTGCCTTTATGCAAACCGTAACGGTCTGCAATGGTTCCCGAAATAAATACATTTTTTCCTGCGCCAAACAGGGTTAGGCTCGAGTTCATATCCCCCTCGAGGAATTGCAATTTGCCAGTGCCTTTGCCTGGGGTATAGCGGTCTGGACTGGTAAAAATGGCCGACGCATTGCGGGCGCGGCCTTGGGGCGGTTGAAAACGGGCCACCCGCACCGCCACGGGCGCAGTTTCGGTGAGCTGTGGGAAGCGCTGGCGCAGATCCTGCTCAAAGTTGTCGGGGAAGGGGGCCGCTGCCGCCACAAACATATCCCCGATGATGGTGCCATTCACCCAACTCGAGAGGCTATTGTTGATCCCCGCAACCATCCCGCCCACCCCCACAATTAGACCCATCCCCAGGGCCACCGCACCAATGGCAACCCCATTGCGTCCCTTGGAACGCAGCGCTGAACTGAGGCCCAGCTTGGCAGGAATCCCCAAAGTACGCAGCAATAGTGGCTCGAGCAATTTGCTGGCGGGGGCCAGCAGTACAGGAGAAACCAAGGCGATACCCAAAAAAGTAAAGGCCATCGACAGGCTCGAGATCAGTAGGGCAATGCTGGAGGGCCAACTGAAAAAAGACAGTCCCAAGCCTAAAATCAGCGAGAGCCAGCCCCAAATGGGAACGCGGCTACTGCCCGCAACATAGGCTTCTCGAGCCGCTACAATCGGAGCCACCCTTGAGGCAGCGCGGGCAGGCCCACTGGCAGCCACAAAAGCGGTGATAGTTCCGACTCCAGCCGCCAGCAAAACTTTGTTCCAAGGCATCACCAGCATTAAAAAGGGGAACTCGAGCAAATAGGCATTGAAGGCGGTGATGGCGGTGGCAATTCCCGCGCCCAGCAGTACCCCCACTCCAATTCCCATAATGGAGACCAAGCCCGCCTCGAGCATTCCCATCCGCAGCACTTGGTTTTTGGTAAAGCCCAGGGTTCGCAGCAAAGCAAATTCGCGGCTGCGCTCCACCACTGCCGCCGCGAAAGTGTTGTAGGCCAGAAAACCCGCTAGAGCCATCAGGGTAGCTGCCAGCACCTGCAAGCCGCTTTGCACAGTTTGAATCAGGCCATTGGAAATTTGCCCGCGCCCAGCGGGATACAGCATCTCGAGCGACGTGGGGATTTTGGCCTCGAGCGTAGTTTTAACCGCTTCGGCATCGCTGCCCGTGTTCAAGGCCAAGCCCAAATAAGAAACTTTACCTTGCAAATAGGTGGCCTTTTGCAAATCCGCCAGATTGACCACTCCCACTTGGCCCGCATTCAAATTGGCAAGACCATTATCGGAGCGCAAAAATCCACTGACTTTAAACTCGAGCCGACCAATTGCCGAAACAAACTCGAGGGGATCGCCCACTTTCAGTTTTTCCCGCAAGGCAAAGGCTTGGGTGATGGCAATTCCGCTCGAGCCAGACAGCGGCAAGGTTCCCCCCTCGAGCCTTAAACCCAAAGTTTCGGGCTGGGCAGTATCTTGGCCCGAAAGCAAAAAGCCCCCTTGCATTCCAGGAATCAGTGGGCGCACATAGCCCTTGGCTTTGCGCTTCAGCACTGCGTAATACTCGAGGGTGGGTAGGGTTTGGCGCACCGCAGGAGCGGTCGAGGCCAGTTTTTGGGCATCAGCCAGCGAAATCACCGCTCTGGCACTTGCCGAGGGTGCAATAATCAGTTCGGATTGGCCCACCGCTTGGCTAAACACCCGCGACAAATTGGCATTGATATTGTCGCCCACGGTCACGGTTCCTAGTACCGCCGCAATTCCCAAGGCCACGCCCAACACAGTTGCCACGGTGCGCCAAGGGTGGCGCAGCAGATTTTTCAGGGTATATTTGAGCAGCACAGCCTCATTCTAGGGTGTGCTGAGGGGTTCACGCAGGGATTTTTTGCGCTTTAGCATGTTTCTACTCGAGGGTGAGGTTGGTTGCCGAATGGGTTTGTATCCTAATTCACATCCCCCATACAGGGGAACCTTTTTATACTCCGCTCGAGGTATAATGCTGTTCATGAGCATTCGTTGGCTGGCCCTCTATACCGCCACAGACACCCATCCCCGCCTGTTCGACTCGCTGGATGGGGTTTTGTCGTATCTCGAGCGGTTCGAGCAACTGTCCGAGGAAATGCTGGATTACTTTGCACTGCGGATTATGAGCGAAGGCGAAGCACGCGCCAACGCCCCCGAAGTGCGCTACCCTTATCATCTGATTTACTACGATTTGCTGCCGCAGCGCCACGAAAAAGCCGCTTTGGGCCAAGCGCACTAAAGCGGCTTTACCTCCCAGATAAAATTCCCAAAGTAGTAACAAGCCCCTCGAGCGCATGTTTCGGTGTGGCCTCGAGCAGTTCTGTGCTGGTATTTTGGGCCGAAAGCAAGGCATTTTGTAGCAGTTCTTGACCTGTGGGAGTCAGCACCGCGTACCCGACCCGTGCGTCCCGCACGTCAGCTTCACGCGCAACCAAACCAATTTTCTCGAGCGGAATCAGGCTGCGGGTCACACCCGAGGCAGTCAGGCCCACTTTATCCGCCAAATCGCCCCGACGCAACCGACTATTGGGCGCTTGGCTCAGGTGCAGCAGCAAAGTAAAATCCCCAAAACTCAGGCCATGAACACTGCCCAGCACATTATCCATTTTGCGGGTTAGCGCCGCACTCGCTCGAGCCAGTTTCAAGCAAAACTCGAGGGGTGTATTTTCTAAAGCATTCATATGTTACCTCCTTGGCTCGAGACTGCTAATTCTGCTGCGTCTGGAGCTTGATAGATCCCTTCCATAAAATCAAACATCTGTGGCGTTACATGCAGCGAAAAGGTGTCGCCACGCTCGAGGTTACGGTTGAGTACCCGCTGTTTACGTAGCTCGAGGGGTGCATCTACAAAATGCAGGGTAAATTGAATATCTCGCGCTCGAGCCAGTTCCACAAAACGGCTTCGGTCTTATTGGCGCAACAATCCCAAATCCAAAACCACCGTTCCACCTGTTGCCAAAATTGCCGTGCAGACCTGCCAAATCCGAGCCTCGCAGCGCCGCACCCGTTCCAGCACCCACTCGAGGCTGAGGGTTTGGGGTTGATCTGCCCCAAATAGTCCCGTCATCCATTCGTCGATGGAAAAGCAAACTGCCTTGGTTTGGCTGGAAAGTTGCCGCGCAAACGTGGTTTTGCCCGCACCTTGGGGGCCATAAATGATGTGTAAGACGCTCGAGGGGTTCATGAATTCTCCTGTTGAGTAGGGTTTTCTTGATTGGTATGCTTGCGTAATCAAATATATATCAAAGATATATCAAATATAACGCAACTACCCTCGAGCTGTCAAGTGGGGGTTGGTTTTCGTATGATCCCGTTAGGCCGATCTCGAGCCATCTGGCATATACTATTCAGGCTATGCCCAACCTTCTAACCACCCATCAAATTCGTGAAAAATACCTTTCCTTTTTCGAGAGCAAAGGCCACTTGCGCTACCCTTCAGACAGCATTATTTCCCCAGACCCCACCCTGATGTTTAGCGTGGCGGGGATGCAGCAATTCAAACCGTATTTCATGGGCAGCACCCCCAGTTTCGGCGACAAAGGCATTCATTACCGTGTGACCACCAGCCAAAAATGTGTGCGAATCGGCGACATCGAGAATGTGGGGCGTACCAACCGCCATAACTCGTTGTTTGAGATGCTGGGGAACTTTAGTTTTGGGGATTATTTCAAAAAGGAAGCGATTGTGTGGGGCTGGGAATTCTTGACCTCGAGCGAGTATTTGGCCCTCGAGCCAGAGCGTTTGTATGTGACCATTTACAAAGACGATGACGAGGCTTTTGGCTACTGGACTCAAGATGTGGTCAGCAATCACGCGGTGCGACACGCTTTCCTCGCCTCGATAAATGGTTCCCGACAACTCGGAAACAGCCATAATGATTGGCCTAAAAATGTC
>JANYFS010000535.1 GCA_025359705.1 Deinococcales bacterium
CGGGCAACGTTGGTAGTGAAATTTTACGGGGGCTGCTCGAGCGTGACTTGCCCACTCGAGCGGCAACTTCCGATCCTGCACATGCGCGGGCCACCCTACCGGCAGGCTCGAGCGTCAAACGCTTCGATTTCCATGATCCCAAAACCTTTGATGCCGCGCTCGAGGGAGTCCGCCGCGTTTTTTTGATGCGTCCGCCTGCTATGGGCGATGCCAGAGCCTTCCAACCTTTTCTCGAGGCACTAAAAACCGCCGAGATCGAACAAGTGGTCTTTTTATCGCTGTTGGGCGCACAAACCAACCCGATTGTGCCGCACCGCAAAATCGAACTGGCCCTCGAGAAGCTCGAGATACCCCATATTTTCTTACGTCCCAGCTTTTTCTTGCAGAACCTCTCAGGAATCCACCGTCCAGACATCCTCGAGCGCAATGATCTATTTATTCCCGCTGGACATGGGCGCACCAGTTTTATTGACGCTCGAGATGTAGCAGCGGTTGCAGTTCACATTTTATCCGTGCCACACATCACCAGCGGCGGCGTGGATCTTACGGGGGCCGAGGCGCTAAGTTACCTCGAGGTTGCTGAAATTTTTAGCGAAGTGCTGGGCCGCAAAATCCATTATTCCAATCCAATGCCGCCCAAATTTGGCCTCGAGATGCAGCGGCGCGGTCTCAAGCCCGAACTCATCAATGCCATGATTCTGATTTACAATGTCAACCGTTTTGGCTGGGCCGCTCGAGTGACGGGTGATGTACAGCGCATTCTGGGGCGTGAACCCCTGAGTGTGCGGGAATTTGTGGAAGATTTTAAACATCTATTCTCGAGCTATGGCTGAATTAAAACTTAAAACAAAAGGCTCGAGCCTCATTTTTATTCTCACTATATTTTTATTCTCATTATATTTTTATTGCCCCTATCCTCGGTTCACTTTCCAGTAATGCCAGTCCAAAACCGCCTCGAGGGTATCTTCATCGGCCTCGAACGGAATAATTTGCTCGAGTGGAACCCAGATTTCGTCACCGTCGGCATCGACAATCTCTACAAAAAACTCGAGTTCATCATCCGCATCAATATCATCTGGCAGGTCATCCAACTCCAGCACCGTTACCTGGACTGCTGCAATTTTGGGGTCAAATTGATATTTAGCCTCGAAGGGGAAAATCAGGTGGTCTTCCAGATAGCTGTGCCAGCCAGCAGCCACCTCGAGTTCGTCGTAGCAATCCACCACAATTTCATAGTCAATACGGTGTTCTCGAGCGGGATCAGGGGTCATAAAAAGCACTATACAAAATCAGAGGGGTTTAGGGGCAGGGTCAGCGGATCTTGGCTCGAGCCAGTGATTTTGTATCAATCCATACGCTCACGCATTACACTACAAAAATATGACCAACCTTGATTTCAGTTACCCCATCACCGCCACCTTCCGCATCATCACCCTATCGCCCGAAGTGCAAGTGAAAAACGCTCGAGGGGAACTGCTCATGCAGGTCAAGCAAAAGTTACTGACCCTGCGTGAAGACACCACAGTTTACGGTGATTTGGAGAAGACTCGAGCGTTGTACCGCATCAAAGCAGACCGTGTGATTGGTTTTCGGGCGGTTCACCGCATCACCCGCAGTTCCAACGATCAACCGGTGGGTTCGGTTAAAGCAGCGGGTCTACGCAGCATTTGGAAAACCCACTACGATGTCACCGACGAAAAAGACAATCAACTGTTCTATATTCAAGAAGAAAACCCTTGGATCAAAGTCTTGGACTTTTTCATAGAGGAAGTTCCCATTATTGGTTTTTTACTTTCCACCTTTGTTCAGCCTAGCTATTTGCTCAAAGATGCCGCAGGAACCGCCCATTACCGTATTGTCAAACGCCGCTCTTTTGTGGAGCGCAACTTTACCCTCGAGAAGTTGGAAAACACAGGCGACTTTCCCGCCGAATTGGTGGCTTTGGCCCTGATCCAGTGCATTTTCCTCGAGCGTAGTCGGGGCTAGATTAAATTAACGTTTTTTAGCCCCTGATAACTGATCGGGGGCGACATATCGTTTGCCAAAATCCGAACCTTTAAATACCGCATCGCCAACTTTGCTAACCACATAAGATTCGGCAACGGCATTGAGCAAAAAGGGGGGCAAGGTATTAGAAGGGTAGTTGCGTTGCTTAATGGGGAAACCGAGCGCAATGGCAACAACCAGTACAAAACCCAACACCAATCCTGCAACCCCTCCAGCCGCAGCAAAACTGATGTCTTGGCTATTGGTAGTTGGAAGATACCGTGGCAAATATCCAGCCAGAAGGCCAAAGACGATGGAAAGAGGAAGGGCCAAAACAGGAGTTTGGGTACTCATCGAGGTGATGATGGGCCACGCAATTAAAGCGATAACCACCCAAACTACTCCACCCAGACCACGGCGAATCCCCAAAACCGTAACCCCCGCCCATAGGGTAATGAGCATTGCGTCGAACCAGGTAATACCGGAAAAGAGGTTCATGTGAAGCCAAGTATAAATGTCTTCGGCGCTGGAGGATAGAGCGCCTACACTATAGCCATGATTCGAGTGATGCTTGCCGACGACCACGCGCTGTTTCGCCAAGGGCTGAAAAGTCTGCTCGAGACCGAACCCGATCTGCGGGTGATTGCAGAAGCTGCCAACGGGCGCGAAGCCATTCGCTTTGCCGCCGACACCCGCCCCGACGTGATTTTGATGGATATTCAAATGCCCGAGCTGGACGGGGTGAAAGCCTGCCAGAGCATCCTCGAGATTGACTCCAAATTTAAAGTGATCATGATTACCATGTACCGCCAAGACAGCTATGTTTTTGAGGCAGTTAAAGCGGGCGCACGCGGCTATATTCTCAAAGATGCCGATGCCAGCACCCTCATCGAAGTGATCCGCCGAGTAGCCGACGGCGAAGCCTTGCTGGACGGCGATTTGGCCCAAAATGTTTTGGACGATTTCCGTGACAAACGGGCTATTTTACCCACCGACAGCCACACCGACCTCAATGACCGCGAAACCATGATTTTGCGCCTCTTGGCCCAGGGCTTTAGCAATCAAGAAATTGCCCTGAAGCTCGACATTTCCGAAAAAACAGTACGCAACCGCCTATCCGAGATTTTTGCTAAGTTGCAATTGAACAACCGCACTCAGGCAGCGCTATATGCCATCCGTGAAGGGATTGCCAACCTCGAGTAGGCTGTTTTTCGTTTTTCGTTCAAAAGATTAAAAAGATTTAGCCGCTCGAGTGGTTCTATCTCGAGCTTCTCGAGCGTCTGGTCTACTCGAGTTGTATTCTGATGCTCAACCATGAAAGCAAAATCCTCAATACCCAAACCCTTACCCTTACCCACCGTGACCTTTTTGGCGGGGTGCGGCAGAACATGGGCGCTCGAGTCTGACCAAGACGACTTGGCCTATACCGCGCTCGAGTTTGTGGAATGCCCGACCTGTCCGCACCGTGTGGAACCCGAAACCACCACGGGATTAGGCCAACCGTTTTGCACCTTGCGCCCACAAGACCGTAAAAATCCCTTCTCGAGCTTGGTGGGGATGGAGTGGCCCGATGAGTGATGAAATGAATGATGCGCTGAAAAGTTCAGAACTTCAACTCGAGTTTGATTCACGGCTCGAGCGACTTCTTTCCACGCTTCCAGACCCTGTTTTAACCGAGGTTGGCGCGGGAATTTTTGGGGTATCGGTTTTAACTTCGGGTGGACATGCTTTTGGGTTGCGCTCGAGCGAGATATTTCCCGCTGCTAGCGTGATCAAAGTGCCGATTATGTTGGCGGTTTTGCAGGCGGTGCAAAAAGGCAAACTCAATCTCGAGACTCGTTATGTGTTGCAAGATGATGACCGTGTGACAGGGAGTGGGATTTTATTTGAACTCTCGAGCGGACTAAACCCAACCTTGCACGATTTACTGCATCTGATGATGGTGATTTCGGACAATATGGCAACCAATTTGCTGATTGATCTATTGGGAATCGACCCAATTAACGAATTCCTCGAGCCTTATTCGCAAACCCGCTTGGTTGGCAAATTGCAACTTCCCGAGCATCGCCGCAACACTCTACAAAAACAGGGCTTGCGAAATCAAACCAGCCCACAGGATATGGCGAAAATGTTGCTCGAGTTGACCCAAGGACAACTGCTCAATCCAGAATTGACTCGAGTGGCCCTAACTATGCTCGAGCGGCAACAGTACAAGCATATGATCGCGCGGTATTTGCCCTGGGACGGCGAAGAAGTAGCGGCCCGTGTCGCCAGCAAAAGCGGCGAAATCCAAGGAACCCGCAACGATGTGGGCTTAGTTTGGCTCGAGGGATCAAACCAACCTTACGCAATCGCACTGCTCAGCAAAGGGGTAGCAGATATTCGGGAACACCCCGAAAACGCAGGCATGATTTGGGGCGGACACATCTCGAGGTTGGTATGGGATTTATTGTCTGAGAAATAGAGGTTTTCGTTTTTTGTATCGACACGCTCGAGCCAATTCTTTTTCTCGCCTTCTCGCGTAGCGACCCACGGGGACGTTTGACCTCACCCTCGAGCGCTCGAGACGCGCACAATGAGATAACGATAAGTTGGAGATTCTGGGTAATGCCCGTGTGATAAGCCATCCCAAAAGCAGCTCAAGAGCGAGACTCGAGATCAATGTTCAAGAGCGATGTTCAAGAGCGATGTTCAAGAGCGATCACCACAGTATCAATTTTGAGGATCTGCAAAAAAGCTACAAAAGGCCCGCTCGAGCGCATGGTATTCTGTTCAAATGAGCTGTAATTGAAAGTGCGCGAGCAAAGGATGAACTATGGAAAAAAATGATGCCACCATCCCGTGGGCCGCACTGATCGTAGCGGCGATCTTTTGGGTGATCTTGCTGTCGATTTTCAGCGGCAAAATCAAAGGCGAAGAAGAAACCAAAGCCAAAGCCACCATTCTGGCGAATGCCTCGGCGGTAAAACCCGACTGGAAAACCCACGGTCAGGCACTTTTTACTGCCAATTGCCAAGGGTGTCATGGTAATGCAGGGCAAGGCGGAATTGGTAAGAAACTGGTGGGTTCCGAGCTTGTTTTGGGCGCTCCAGATGGACTGGTACACATCCTCGAGAAAGGTAAGGGGGGTATGCCCGCCTTTGGTGCAACCTTGGCCCAAGGCCAAATCCTCGAGGTAACGAACTTTGTTCGCAATTCTTGGGGTAACAAAGGTGGCGAATTCGGGCAAGAGGTCTTTGCCTCCGCCGATAAAGGGGCCGAAGAAAAAGCCATCAAGAACCGCTCGAGGTTTGTGCCGCCCGATTTGCAACTTCCCGAGATCTTCTTGGCTACTTTTGTGATGGTGCTGCTGACCTACGGTCTGATTGGTTTGTATTCGGTGTGGGCCGAGGGTGAAACCTTGGTTCCTGGGATTCACAAAGTCAAAAGCACGGGCCTAGCGATGTGGGGCATGATGTTGTGCTTGGGCATGGTGGTTTTGTGTTCGGTGTTGTTTGTACGCCAGATCCTCGAGGGGATCAGTTTGCAGGGTCTCACCGCCGAAGCTCCCGTGATCAATGTCTCGGGTGAGGGTGCGGCTGCGGCTGGAGTGATTTTGTTCTTGGCTGCGGCCTTGATGCTCTACAAGAAATTCTTTATGGACGGCGAAGTCTTGGTCGAGGATACCTCGGGCGAATTCCCTTGGTAAGACCGTAGTAAGACTCAACCGCTCGAGCCAGATTGATCTCGAGGTTGATCTCGAGCCACACCGTTACACACATTTAAATCAGCACGTTTGACCAGAGGACACACATGACCACAAAAGCGCGAAAAGTAGATTCGGAAATTAGCCGCCGTAAATTTGTAACGGGGGCGATTGGAATAACAAGCGGGGTTGCAGGAATCAGCCTGCTCAGTTTGTTGGGCGGCCTGACTGCCAAGAAGTTCATCTCAGAGCAAGAAAAAATGATCAGCTCTGGGGATACTCTGGTTCATGCCGACGGTGACAACAAGGGCCAGCCCATCGACCCCTCGAGCCTCAAAGATGACCAATACTTTCTGGCCTACCCCGCCGACAAAGACGGCAAAATTCGTGATCAAGGTATCGCCACCAAATTTAATGCGGTGATGGTACTCAAATACCCCGCCGACAAATTGGTGGAACCCCTCAAAAAAGAGGCCACTGCCAGCGGTATTGTGGTTTTGACAACGGTATGCACCCATGCAGGTTGCACCATTGGCGCACGGGACAAGGAACACAACTTCCCCTGTGGCTGCCACGGTTCCAAGTTCAACGGATATACGGGTGCGGTTGTGGCACAACCCGCGCCGCTTCCCTTGCCACAACTTCCCATCAAGATTGAAGGTAACAAACTGGTGGTCGCAGGTAATTGGCTTTCCCCAGTATTGGGCGCACCCAAAACTGAAGGGGCAACTCAGGAGGTTAAGGTATGAATCAGTGGCTCGATGACCGTTTGCACATCAGTCGTTTGAACGATAAGTTCTTACGTAAAGCCTTTCCAGTGCATCACTCATTTTTCTTGGGTGAAATTACCCTGTTCTCCTTGATCATTTTGATCCTCACAGGGATTTTGTTGGCGCTCAGCTATGAACCCTCCACCCAATTGGTGAATGGGGTTCCTGCGGCTTACGCTTCGGTATTGCGAATCAACTCGCTGCCCTTTGGTGATATGACGCGGCGCATTCATCACTGGTCTGCCAATATCATGGTGGCTGCTGCGGTAGTTCACATGTTCCGCATTTATTTTTCGGGAGCCTTTAAGCGTCCTCGAGAGGTGAATTGGTGGATTGGTATGTTGCTGCTTATTTTTACGGTATTGACTGCGGTAACGGGCTATGTCTTGCCAGATGACAACTTTGCCTTTACCACCTTGGGCGTGATTTACAACATCACCCACAGTATTCCTTGGATCGGGGATATTATTGCTAAGATTGCCTTTGCGGGCGACTTTCCAGGTCAAGGGGTTATCTCGAGGTTCTACGGCTATCACATCATGCTGTTGCCTTTAATTTTGCTCGGCACCACTGCTGCCCACATGCTGATTATGATCAAGCAGAAGCATACGCAACCGATGTACGCCGCAAAACTGGCCTACAAAAAGATTGTAGGTGTTCCACTTTCCACCCAGCAAACCCCAATCATGATTATTTTGTTGCTGCTGCAAGCAGGTATCATCTTGCTATTCAGTGCCTTTATTCCCGTTCACCCTGTAGAAGTATTTGGGCCACCCGATGTGCTTAATCCTGTTGCCAACATCAAACCCGACTGGTATTTGGTCTGGATCTTTGGAGTCTTGGCAATTTGGCCTCCACAGTTGAGCTTCACTTTTGCAGGCGGCGAATTTAATACCGAGTTCTTTGGTGCTTTGGTCATTCCTGGAGTTATTATTGGCCTAATGATGGCAGTTCCTTTGCTAGACCGTGCCAAAGAAAACATGTACTACGCTGAGGCTCCTACCGAGCATCCCAAACGTTTGGCTGCGGGTATTGCCTTTTGTACCCTGATGTTGGTGCTGTCGGTGGCGGGTTATAAAGCGGACTTGCTACAAGCCAAAGTAATGAGTTCGGATATGGCGAACCCCATTTTTTGGGTATTGAGCGTGGTACTTCCAATTGCGGCGTACTTTGCCACTTTGGGTATTGTGCGGGGGATTAAAAGCCTGCGTGAAGCCGATGCCAGAGAAACGCTGGCTCATGGTCATCCTACCGAAACCACTGCTCACTCTGCCGACGATTAAACCCTCGAGTGCCAAAACAAAAAAAACAGCACAAAAAAAAGAAACCCCCTCGAGTGAAGGGGGTTTTTTATATGGTTCGAGATTCGGGTTTTAGCTTTATTTCAGGGTTTTGATATAGGCGTGCAAGTTCATCAATTGCACGTCGGTGGGCTTTTTACCCGCAAAACCTACGGTAGTAAAGTTGGGCATCGGTGCTTTGAGTGCCACGCCTTTATCATCTTTACCTTGCAGCAAAGCGCGTTTGAACAAATCAAACTTCCAAGTACCCACTTCGCCCGCCAGTTTCGCGCCCACTCCACCTTGGCCTTTATCACCGTGGCACCCTTGGCAAATGGAGGTGTACAGCACTTTGCCCGCTTTGGCATCGCCCGCTTTCATGGTTGCCATTTTTGGATCGGCAGCAAGGGATACGCTCGAGGCAAGTAAAACAACACTGGTTAGGCAGATAAATGCTTTCATGGTTCTCCTGTTTTGAAACTTGGATGGAACTCGGACGAAATGAAGTGGAACTTGAGGGGTTTTACGCTCAGATATTACGCTCAGATATTACGCTCAGACATTTTGCTTTCAGATATTACTTTACAGTAGCTTAACCGCTGGAAGCTGAATTCAGGATGAAATCGATTATGGTTGGTTTTACACTTGGGGCCAAAAATGTCGCCACACTCGAGACTGCACCCATCAAATTGGCGTGATTCACTTTGGGAACAGTCAGGAGCTGCACAGGAATGTTGTGCAGCTCGAGGGCGAGTTTCAAACTTTCGCTATCTCGAGGTTTGATAATGTCGTCGAGTTCGGCGTGAAGGAGCAAAAATGGGGGCAAGCCTGGCTTGATTTTGTGAACGGGCATGATTTGTTCGGGGGTATAGCCCTCAAAGAGTTCGGGTGGTCGGGCATCGGCGGGGTCAAAATCGTATGGCCCTGCCAAACCGATCACCCCTGCAAACTGCCCAGCCCGCAAACCCAGCATGGGGTTTCGCTCAAGGCTGACAATCGCGTCCACCACATTGAAGGCTCCCGACGAATGGCCCATTACAAAAATGCGTTTGGGGTCCGCGCCCAGAGCTGCGGCCTGCGACACCGCCCACTGCATGGCGAGCGCAGTATCCTCGACGTAAGCAGGGTAGCTGACGTGTGGAAACAGGCGGTAATTGATAATTGCGGTCAAAATCCCCGCCCGTGCCAAGGCTTCGCCCAAGAATTTATATTCCTCTTTGGCCCCATGTTGCCACACTCCACCATGCACAAAAAGCACCAACGGAGGCCGCTCGAGCCGTTTGAGACCATACAAATCCAACTTGTGCCGCTCTTCTGGGCCGTAGGCAATATCGCGCTCGAGGGTTAAACCCCCTGTAAAGGTCAGGGCATTCAGACTTTGGGCAGGAAACCGCACCACCGCAAAAGCCCCCGCCGCCGCAATGCCCACCAAACTGATCAGTGAAATTTGGGTGAGTCGAATGAATTTGGGATTCATGGCCTGATTATAGTTCGTTTTGGGTTTTGAGTCTGGTGATTCGTTTTGGGTTTTGGGTTTTTGATCAAAATGGGTAAACCTCGGACCAGACGGTTTTTTCTTATTTTTGTATTCGCTTACCCGCTGACCCGCTTCCGCTCGCGCTCACCATTCGCGCTAAAATACAGCCATGAGCGACAATCTTCCTGTAGCAAAACCAACTTTGCACCGCCTGCAAGAACTGATGGAGCTGCGCCAGCAGGTGGAAACCCTCGAGAGTGGAACCCATTGGCAACCTGCCGCAGACTGGCTCGAGAGTGAGGGGCATTTGGCTTTGGTTTTGGATGTGCCTGGGATTGCTTTGGATAGTTTGCAGATCACCGAAGATGAACGCGGAGTGCAACTATCGGGCGAACGCGAAGAAGTAAATTTTAAAGGCGAGTACCTCCAACAAGAACGCCCACACAATAGCTTCTCGAGGCGACTCGAGCTTCCTGCGGAAGTACGTGAAAACTCGAGCCAAGCCACCCTCAAAAATGGGGTTTTGGTTATTGTTTGGGAAAAACTCGAGCGCACCATCGATGTGGAAAGCCAATAGTGGTTAGCGAATGAGCCAGCGGACAGGCCGTGTGGCGTGCCGCTTTGTCCAAGACGCGGACAGGCCGCGTGGCGTGCCGCTTTGTCCAAGACCTAGCCCGTCCCTACGAAAGATTGGTTTTTTGGTGCAAAGTCCATTTTAAGAGGTCATTTCTGGGAATCATCTTTAGGTGGTATTAGATCTGCACACTGATCCCACATATGCACCCCCACATACGCACCCCCACATACGCACCCCCACATACGCAAGCTCAGATATACCGCGCCATTTTTTGCTATCCTTAGAAGAAAATGAATATCCAAGCCGACTCACAATCCCATTATCAAAAAGAATCGACCCCTCAAGGTCTCGAGCGAACTTTATGGATGGCACTTTTAGGGATCGCTTTACTGTTTGTGCCTTGGGAATTTTTGGTTAATGATCTGATGGAGGCCAATAACAGTTTTTTGAGTCATGGCAGCATTTTTTTCGCACTGGCAGGAAGTATTGGGGCTTGGCTCAGTTGGAAAACTGCCACCCAAGTTCAAGAAAAACGCTGGACGTGGCGTTGGATCGGTGTAGGATTTGTGACGGAAGTCATAGGTCATATCACAGCCAGTGTGCTGACCTCCACTTTAATGAACGACCAGATCTATTTAAAAATGGGACATCTCGGGCTGAGCTTATGTTTTGCACTGGGTTTATATTGCTATCCCAAGCGTTCCTTAAAAATCTCCGAGCATATTCAAATGCTTTTGGATGCTGCCATTATCACTATTTCTTGGGGTGGGTTGCTATGGTTTGGGTACTTGGCAAGTGCATTTGCCAATGCAACTACTTTGCTCGAGCATACTTTTATTTGGGTTTTACCGCTCAGTTATTTACTGCTTTTATCGATGTTCTTTTTGGTCAGCTTGCGCCGTTCTACTTCTCACTATCCCCGCGAGCTACTCTATCTGGGTTTGGGTTTTGCACTCAGTATTCCGTATAGTGCTTTTGAACACCTCTCGAGCCAAGATAACACGATTCACCACTGGATCGAAATTAGTGATTTGTGGCGTTTGGTCATCTTTGCTTTAGCAGCATACCAAGCAAACAATGCCTATATATCAGGACATAGCAAACAGATGGCTCGTAACACTAATCAAGATGCAAACCTAAATATTGATATTGATTTTGATCATTTGGCGGATGATCACATGAGTGATCAAAATATCCTTAATCATCCCGAGACAGATTTCTCTAAAGAAAATAGCGAAAATCATGCTGACTCGAGTGAAATAGATCAATCCACTAGCCGTTGGTTGCGTGGTGTGCTGCTGGCTTTACCCTACAGTGCCGTATTGATCTCTCAGGCTACCATTTTAGTCGCAGACAACAGTGGTAAAGTTCCATTGACCCTACTTCTACTGGGCGCATTGGTCATTTTATTGGTGCTTTTGCGGCAAGGCATGGCTTCCAGCGAAAATCAACGGCTTAGCTCGAGTCTCAGTCTCAGCAATGCCAACGAAGAAGCCTTGCGTTCGAGCCTAAAAGAGCGGGAGGCGCATTATCAAACCTTGGTAGAACATAGTTCGGATTTGGTACAGATCATCAGTTTGCAAGGCATTATTCACTATGCCAGCCCTTCGCACCAAGAAAAACTTAATTATTCACCAAAAGATATGCAAAATCAACGCTTAAGCAAATTTTTACATCCCGAAGATTACAACAAATTGCTGGCCCATCTCCAACGTTCGCGCCACAAAACCAAAGTCAGCACACCGCTGCTTTACCGCAGCCGCCACCGTGAAGGGAGCTGGCGCTGGCTCGAGGGAGTCACGCGGGATCTTTCCCAAGATCCTACGATTCGCGGCATCGTGATCAATGCCCGCGATGTCACCGAGCGGGAGGAAGCCCTCGAGCGGGTGGAGCATCTCAATGGTCAGCTCGAGTCACGGCTGGAGCGGATCACCGCGCTGCACAATATCGATCTTGCCATCAGCGCTCGCTTGTCGCTGAAAAGTACCCTCGAGCTGGTTCTGGCCCAAGCCAACCAGCACTTGGGTGTAGAGGCGGGAGCAATTCGCCTGAAGCAGCGCGATGGGCGCTATACCGACTTTTATACCGGTTTGGGATTTAAAAATGATGAAGCCAGAGATGCCCTTTTGATGTTGGGTTCACGCTGGTCCGACAATGTGATGCTCGAGGGAAAACCCTTAGGAACCCGCTTGGTCACGGATGCCGATAGTAAATGGAACCCGGTATTTGGCGGAATCCGCTATTTTGCTGCTCCGCTGATCATTGAGGGTAAAACCAGAGGGGTACTGGAGGTCTATCAAAAAGGCGATACCCGCCGTGACCGCGAGTGGCACAACTTCCTCGAGACACTGGCAGGGCAAGCTGCGCTTGCGGTAGAAAATGATACCTTGCTGGGCGATTTGCAACGCAGCAACCGCGAGCTATTGCAAGCCTATAACGAAGTAATCGAAGGCTGGGCCAAGGCACTGGATTTGCGCGACAAAGAAACCGAGGGCCACTCGAGGCGTGTTACCGACCTAAGCGTGAAGTTGGCTTCGCGGATGGGCATCCAGGGTGAGGCTTTAATTCATTTGCGGCGGGGTGCATTGTTGCATGACATTGGCAAAACGGGCATCCCAGATAGTATTTTGCTCAAACCAGGCCCACTGACCGAAGAAGAATGGGTGGTGATGCGCCGCCACCCGCAACTTTCCTACAACTTTTTGTATCCCCTCGAGTTTTTGCGCCCTGCGCTAGATATTCCTTATTGCCACCACGAAAAATGGGACGGTACAGGCTATCCACGCGGCCTAAGCAAAGAAAATATCCCTTTGCCCGCCCGCATTTTTGCCATCGTGGATGTTTGGGATGCCCTGACCTCGGATCGCCCCTATCACAAAAAGCGCAGCCCCGAAGAAGCCGCCGAAATCATCCGCTCGGGAAATGGAAAGCACTTCGATCCCGTAGTGGTTAAAGCCTTTTTTGAACTTGGGGATATTTTAGGAATCTTGGGGGCCAAGGAAAAAGTTTAAAAAGTCTTATACAAAAAATCCCGCCACTCGAGCGGGATTTTTCTATATTCATTTGGTCATTCCTGCGTTCATTCCTAAATTCATTCGTGCGAATTGCGCCCTTCTCCCAAGGCTTTTTCCAAAGCGTCCATCCGCTCGAGCAAAGCGTAACGATCATAAACAGGCTGTTCAGGAGTCTCCAGCAAAACCAACTCGAGCGAAACCAAATACACCCCTTTGTTGCGGGTCAAATGCCATGCCCCACGTTCGGCTTCCTCGAGGCTGGGGTATTCGCGGTGCTGCTGGCTTTGATCGAACCAATAGTGAAGGTGATACATGGGGATAGCTTAAGCCTAATCCTCAAATCACACAAATCTTGTACATTGGGGCGTGCAAACGCTACTGCCCACCAGATATGGATTTCGTCAAATATTTCATTTGATCTATTTGGGGTTGTTTTGCTGTATTTTTCCGATTGGAATTTTTATCACGCTAGCGGTTTCCAACCATTTTACCTTCGGTCTGCCGCGTTACGACTTTATTTTGCTGCTGTGCTTGGGGCTGCAAGTCTATATGGTGCGGAGCAAACTCGAGAGCCTCGACGAACTCAAAGTCATCACGGCGTTTCACCTGTTGGGCTTGGCCCTCGAGCTGTACAAGACCAGCCACGGCTCTTGGAGCTACCCCGAAGCGGCCTACAGCAAAGTGGCTACCGTGCCACTCTACAGCGGCTTTATGTACGCCAGTGTCGCCAGTTTTATTTGCCAAGCCTGGCGGCGTTTTGATGTGCGGCTAAAAGGCTGGCCTAGAGGCCGCATTGTGGCGGTGTTGGGCTTAGCCATTTATCTCAATTTCTTTACCCATCAGCTTTTCTTTGATTTTCGCTGGATTTTGATGCTGACCGTGGGAATTTTGCTATGGAAAAGTCACCTCAAGCTATCCCTCGAGCCACACCGTTACCGCATTCCCGTCACGTTCAGTTTTGTGGTGATGGGTTTGCTGATCTGGGTAGCCGAAAATATCAGCACTTTTTTGGGGGCGTGGCAATATCCCGACCAAGCGGGGGGCTGGCAGATTGTGGGAACCAGCAAGATCAGTTCGTGGTTTTTGCTGTTCATCATCAGTTTTATGGCAATTGTAGAACTGAAGCGCTCGAGGGCCAAACGCCGTATGGGTGCGCTCGAGAATGCGCTCGAGGGTACGATTGTTTAGCGGGATTTGGTTGGGATTCAGCTCGAGGGATAGCCAAACAGATCTCGAGTTAAAGACTTTCTCATCAAACTTGATACGACCACACTAAACTCTCTTGACGAGAAGAGTGTATTTGGTTATGATGGTTGTCATGATAGACCTGCTTAGGGCAGGCTAGCGAGAAATCAGAGTATGTATTCTCCAGAATCCCTGAAAAAATTCCATAAGGAATGCCACACGGAACTTCTGAAGATGCTTTTAAAGGAGCGATAAACATGGCTAGAGCAGTAGGAATTGATTTGGGAACCACCAACTCGGTAATTGCAGTGATGGAAGGCGGCAAGCCCGAAGTGATCGTAAATAGTGAAGGCGCACGCACCACGCCGTCGGTAGTGGCCTACAAAGGCGAGGAGCGTTTGGTAGGGCAAATTGCCAAGCGCCAAGCGGCGCTCAACCCAAAGGCCACCTTGTTTGAAGTCAAACGCTTTATTGGGCGCAACTGGAGCGAAGTCAAAGAAGAAGCTGCCCGTAGCCCTTTTGTGGTCAAAGAAGGCCCAAACGGTTCGGTTCGCATCGAGGCCAACGGCAAGGATATGGCTCCCGAGCAAGTTTCTTCGGAGATTTTGCGGAAATTGGTCAATGATGCGGCTGCCAAGTTGGGCCAAGGCATCAAAGATGTGGTCATCACCGTGCCTGCCTATTTCGACAACAGCCAGCGCGAAGCCACCAAACAAGCGGGTGAAATTGCGGGTCTGAACGTGTTGCGGGTGATCAACGAACCCACCGCAGCGGCCCTAGCTTATGGCCTCGAGCGCAAAGGCAACGAAACCATTTTGGTCTTCGACTTGGGCGGCGGAACCTTCGACGTAACCATCCTCGAGCTGGGCGACGGGGTTTTTGAAGTGAAATCCACCTCGGGCGATACCCACTTGGGTGGCGCGGACTTTGACCAGCGCATTGTGGACTTTTTGGCAGACGAGTTCAAAAAAGAGAACAACTTTGATTTGCGTAAAGATGCCCAAGCCTTGCAGCGCCTGATCGAAGCCTCCGAAAAAGCCAAAGTAGAACTCTCGAGCGCCTCTGAAACCACCATCTCTTTGCCCTTCATCACCTTCGATCCCGAAACCCGCACCCCCCAACACCTCGAGCGCACCCTTACCCGTGCCAAATTCGAGGAAATGACCAGCGATTTGCTGCGCCGCGTGCGCGAGCCTGTGTTGCAAGCCTTGCGCGATGCAAAACTCAGCGCTTCAGACATCGACGAAGTGATTTTGGTGGGCGGTTCGACCCGTATTCCTGCGGTCAAGCGCATTGTTCAAGAAGTAATGGGCAAAACCCCCAACGAGTCGGTCAACCCTGACGAAGCGGTGGCCTTGGGTGCGGCGGTGCAAGCGGGCATCATCTTGGGCGATAGTGCCTTGGGCGACATCGTGCTGGTGGACGTAACCCCACTGACCTTGGGTGTGGAAGTCAAGGGCGGCATGGTGGCCCCCCTGATCCAGCGCAACACCACGGTTCCTGCCAAGAAAACCGAGGTGTTCACCACCGCCGAAAACAACCAACCTGGCGTGGAAATCAACGTGCTGCAAGGCGAGCGCCCAATGTCTTCGGACAACAAGAGCCTGGGCCGCTTCAAGCTCGAGGGAATCCCACCCATGAAGGCGGGCCAGGCCCAGATCGAAGTGACCTTCGACATCGACTCCAACGGTATTTTGCATGTGACCGCCAAAGAGAAATCCACCGGCAAAGAGTCCAGCATCCGCATCGAGAACACCACCACGCTGGACAAGAGCGAAGTGGAAAAAATGGTGCGCGAAGCTGAACAAAACGCCGAAGCAGACCGCAAGCGCCGTGAGCATACCGAGAAGAAAAATGCCCTCGAGAGTTTGGTAGGCCAAGCCCGCAACGCCCTCGAGGAGAACACCGCGCCTCCTGCCGAACTGAAAACCGCCCTCGAGGAAGCCAGCGAAGCCGCCCGCAAAGCTGTGGAAAGTGACGCGGATAATGCTGCACTGGACACGGAAAAAACCAAGCTCGAGGAGGCATTGCGTAACTTTATGCAAGCTGTACCGCCCGAAGGCGCACCCGCAGGTGAGCAAACCAAGCAAGACGACGACGTAGTAGACGCGGACTTTAAACCCGCCGACTGATCCCCAATGAACTAAACCCATACCTTGCCCCCTTTTTTGGGGGGATTGTATTGCG
>JANYFS010000539.1 GCA_025359705.1 Deinococcales bacterium
GGTTGAAGTTGCAAAAAATATCTCACCACTCAGAGGTATACTTAAAGAGATTGAGAATGCAAAAAATGCGCTTTCTATCAAAGATGCCTCCAATACTCACCCGATACAAAAAAGACTGTTGCAATCAATAGAAAATAGGAATCCAAGCGATTATCAAGAAGGATTTTTAGAATTATGTGCGTTTGAGGCACATAAAATAAAATTTCAAAATTTTACAAAATCGTTCAACTTATTTCGCAAACAACTACCTCTTTTAGCAGACGAACTCAGCAAAACATCTACTTCATCTGAATGGGAGTCTCGTTTTGCAATTTGGGAGGGAACATTAGACTGGTGGTCTACATCAATTTGGCTCCAAAAACAATCCGATTCTAAGCTTCAACCCCAAATCACCGCCAATCTTGAGCAAGTAGACCGTGAAATTCGCAATTTATTGCGCGACCTAGCTGCTGCCAAAGCTTGGTATAGTTGTATGGTTCGTATGGGTGAGCCAGAACGCCAAAAATTAGAAGAATGGAAACAGGCTACTGTCAAAGTAGGCAAGGGTACTGGAAAGCACGCTCCTAAATGGCGAAGGGTCGCTCGAGATGCACTCTCACAAGCCAGCCACGTACTCCCCGCATGGATCATGCCTATTTACCGAGTTGCGGAAACTTTTACTCCTCAAAAAGACTTGTTTGATGTGGTTATCATTGACGAAGCCAGTCAATCTGGCCCCGAAGCACTTTTTTTGAATTATATTGCCAAAAAAATCGTAGTAGTAGGTGACGATAAACAGATTAAGCCCGATGCCGTAGGGTTAGATCGAGATAGCATTGAAGAGCTACGCAAGCGATACATCAATGACTTGCCGAACACCGACTCGATAGGTACTGTTGATGGTAGTTTTTTTGAGATCGCCGAAGTATTTTTTGGGGGGCGCATTCGATTGCGTGAACATTTTCGCTGTATGCCAGAAATAATTGAATTCTCCAATCAATTAAGCTATTCAGATAACCCTATGATTCCACTTAAGCAATTTGGGTCAGGCAGGCTTACCCCTGTTGTGAACGCTTATTATTGTCAAGATGGCCTCGAGGAAGGGAAAAGCGGTAAAATAAATCGCCCAGAAGCCGAGGCTATTGTCTCAAAAATCTTAGAACTATGCCACAAACAAGAATATACAGACAAAACTATGGGGGTCATTAGTTTGCTAGGGGATGCTCAGGCTCAGTATATCGAGCTGCTGTTATCCCAAAATCTAAATGCCTTAGAGATTGAAAGGCGACGAATCACTTGTGGCGATGCCTATGATTTTCAAGGTGACGAACGCGATGTGATATTTTTAAGTATGGTACGTTCTTCGGAATCAGGAAAACGCCTTTCCATACAAGCAGACGCGAAAACGGAACGACGCTATAATGTAGCTGCAAGCCGCGCTCGAGAGCAAATGTGGCTGTTTCATTCAGTGACATTAAATGATCTAAAGCCTGAGTGCTTGCGCTACCGATTACTTCAATACTGCCTTAATCCATACATTGAGCAAGCACCCGTCACGGGATTCAACTTAGATGATTGGAAGCTCAAAGTCATGGACAAATTTCGCCCCGAAAAACCGCCACGCCCCTTTGGTAATTGGTTTGAAGTGGAAGTTTTCATCGAGATTGCGTGCCGTGGCTACCGAGTTATACCACACTATGAAATCAATGGTTACATCATTGATTTGGTCATCGAAGGTACGGCAAATAAATTGGCTATAAAATGTGATGGTGATGTTTGGAGCGGCCCCGAACAGTTTGAAATGGATCATTCCCGCCAATTAGATCTTCAACGAGCAGGGTTTCAATTTTGGCATTTGCGAGGCAGTATTTTCTATCAAGATCCACAAAAAGCCCTAGATGGACTATGGATTACTTTGACTCGAGCGGGTATCATTCCAACAGAAAATTGAATACAGCTCTACTCAAAAATCTCTGCCACCACACAACGAAACCCAGGCAAAACATCATTGTGCTCGAGGGTATCGGTCTTTTTGAAGGTTCGGGCAATATCGTCTGGAGTGTGGGCTACTACCCGCTTGGAATGCGGATAAACCAGCCATACTAATGCTGTTCCCGCCGATAAATAATCCCAAACTTTGTCCTGTACTTCGTTGGCGGTTTCACTGGGTGTAACGATTTCCACCGCCAAATCGGGGGCCTGTTG
>JANYFS010000542.1 GCA_025359705.1 Deinococcales bacterium
TCGAGTGAAGTAGCGGCACGACAAAGACTCGAGCGGGCGTGTTTGAAGGTGGGGGTGGATTATTTGGGTTTGCACGCTTTGCGACATAGTGCCGGAACCAAGTTGTTGCGCTCTGGACGGTCTTTGCAGGATGTGGCACGGCATTTGGGCCACGCTTCGGTAGCTACCGCCGAGATTTATGCGAAATGGGCCGATGATTCACTCAAAAAGATCCTCCTCGAGTGGTAAGGGTGGGGGTTTTTCAAGGCTCGAGGGTATTGATCTGGCGCTCGAGCTGGCCTAAATGCTCCACGACTTCTGACCACTTGGGCGACTTCCCCTCAAACATTCCTGCATCAATCATCGCTTCAAAATCCCGCTCGAGTTGGGCATCCAAAGCATGGGCCACCAAACGACATCTCCCACTCGAAACTTCTTGATAATCCACCCCCGCCACTGCAAACAGCGCTGTTTTAGTCTGAATTACACTATCCCGCACCACATGATTGACCAAGGCTTTTTCGGCAATTCCACAAACCAGCAATTGAGCAAGATCGTACCAATGCCTCGAGTAGCGTTGCACGCTGAGCTTACGATTTCGGCGGGTGACTTCGGCATGAATCAGGGTTGCTTTTTCCCAAAAGGTGCGCTCGGCGGATAAAACCGCTACCAAAGCATGGGGAAACTCGAGCTGTTTCGCGGGTTGCCAAGCCAAAATATCGGGTTGAACCAGGTGTATTTCATGCGGTTCGGTGGCATTTTTGCTGACAAACTCGAGCTTGATACGGGGCAATACATAGTTGCTGCCGTAAGGACTGGAACTATAGGGACTCGAGTACGAGATAATCAACTGCTCCAACTCTGCTCCAGCGATTTCCAAATGGGTTACAGGAATGCTCGAGATACTGCGCTCAAAATGCGGTTTAATTACTTGGGCGACATGGTTGGCAGTGTACTGCTTCATCCGTTCAGCAAACCTCGAGCGTTGGTTTCCGCTGGCGGTAACGGGATCATGCAAGGGATCTCCACTCGAGCGGTGATCCAGGGTGATGTCGATGTCTTCGGAAAAACGCTGAATGGCACGGTACACTTTAGATAGGCTGGTTCCACCCTTGAAAACCATCGTGGGTGCAAGATGGTCTGGTGAAGGAAGGGCAAATAGGGTTTGTAAGGCCCAACAGACCCAAATATCCTTCTCCAGCAACACGGGGTTGCGCTCGAGTGCGCTGCTCGCCTCATCCAAAAAACTGCGGCGACGCTCGAGGCTGAGGTCAAAAAAATGTTCAAGCATATTGCCCCTCGCTGCGTAGCACGGTTTCAATCATCCAAGTGGGTTGTCCTGCCAATACCGATTTCAGGCTAGCCCATTCCTGCTCGGAAAGCTGCTCCCTAATGCGCTTCACATGGTTTGGTTCGAGCTGTTTGGCTCCCAAATAACGCATGGCAGTTAGGGCCAGTCCTGGTTTAGAAGCGCCCAAGGGCAGGCTACGCGAAGTAACATGTTGCAGTTTGACTTCACGACCTTCAATTTCAATGATTCTCGAGCGCCCCGTGGTCAAAAAAACCATTTGCATGGGAACTTGGGTGCTGAGATTAAAGCGGTTGACCGCCACCGCACCATGTGGAGCAATCACTTCACCAAAAGCTTTGGTTTTGGCCTCGAGCGCCCGTTCAAGGGCCACAGGTAAGACGGCTCCTGTCCATTCGCTGATGAAAGGACGGGCATATAAACCCCGACCTACCCGCCGAATAAACTTTGCTTGCACCAACCTCGAGAGGGCTTGATCAATGGCAGTGCGCGGCCCAAACTCGAGCAGGGCTTTGGGGGTAAAAGGTTCACCGATGGGCAATTTTAAGATGAAATTTTTGATCTGTTCGGTTGCTTTCATGTTAGATAAAATAGTACATTTTTCTGACATATATTGAAAGTAGAACTGTATTTTCGAGGTGTAGTTAATGCCCTATTACTGATTCTCTTACGAATGCTCGAGGGGCTGGTGGGGAATGGTGAACTGGGTTAAGGATCTGGGGTATCGGCTAGAGTTTTTGGGAACCCAACTACGTAACAAGAGTTTGAACCAGGGTAAAAAATCCCGACAGGTACAGAATAAGTTATGACAAAATCCCAAAAAACACCGATCAGCTCAGGCTTTTTAAAAATATCCAGCCCTATCCTTTAATTTGCGGTTTTGCCACCTAGACTCTGT
>JANYFS010000560.1 GCA_025359705.1 Deinococcales bacterium
AAATTGGTGCTGCTGGCAGTGGAAAAGTTATATTTGTACCAGCCGCAGCCCTCGGCATTCATCACAGCGCCAGGCCAAGTGCTATCGGCAAGCGCAGGGGTGGATACCACATTCCAGTAGTGGATATTGGCCCCCCCCCAAGTGGTGGGTTTTTTAAAGTGAACTGCAAAGCCGCTAGCACTGCCACCTAAGGGGGTTGCGGTGGTCACCAGGCCACTGGATTCAGTGTTGCTGGCATTGACCGCCACCACCTTGAAGCTGTAGGTCGTACCATTGCTCAGCGCAGTAGCGGTGTAATTGGTGGCTGTTTTGGGAAGGGCGCTGGGGGTGAGTAAGGTATAGGGGCTGGCGCTCGAGGCTTTGCCATACACTTTATAGCCCGTAACCTGACAGTCGCTCGAGGCCATCCAACTTAGACCCACTTGAGCATTGCCTGCCGCCGTTTCCAAACCCGACGGATTGCCCACGATTCCTGTGGCACAGCCCCCCGGATCGGTATCCGTCCAGGTGTTGTTGGCAGGATCAAACCAACCGTCTTTGGTGCGGCTGAGGTCAGCGGTTTTGACCGTGGTATTGTTGCCATCCACAAATAGCAAACTGGCGCTCGAGGCGGCGACAAAATTGTATTTATACCAACCCGTACCCTCATCGGTCATGCCCACCCCAGGCCAAGTGCTGTTGACAATAGCAGGATTTGCCAGCACATTCCAGAAGTGAATATTGGCCTTACTCCAAGCGGTGGGTTTCTTAAAATGCACCGTAAAACCCGCTCCAGCCACATCAGGGTTGCTATCAAACCAAGTGCCGCTGGAGTACCAACCCTCAGCATTGCTGCGGAACAGATCGGGGGTTTTTTGGGTGGGGGTATTGCCATTTAGAAAAATCAGGTTGCTGGCACTGGCGGTGGGCAGGGTATAGCTATACCAGCCGCCCGTTTCGGCGGTCATGGTCACTCCGGGCCAAGTGGTGGCGGGCAGCGGGGTAGTTGCAACCGTATTCCAATAATGCAGATTGACTTTGCTCCAATTTGAAGTGTTTTTAAAATGCACCTTTAAATTGGCAATAGTTGCTACCTCGAGGTTGCTTGAGGGATTTGCTACTTGAGCTACAGGACTATTACAGGCACTTAAACTAAGCCCCAAAGTGAGGGCTAAACCCAGTTGAACTGCTAGATGTGAACCACGCATACTTATTCTCCTTGGCATCCTTAAAGGTAAAACTACGGGCAAAAATGAAAACAGCACGGCTCGAGCGCAATCAAAACATGTTTGACCGCACTTTGGGAAGATGTGGAGTGGAGAAAACTAAAGTAGACCCTTAAGGGTCAAAGCAAGAACAACACGTAAGTCATTTACCTACACCTTAGACATGTAGGTAAATGCAAGCGGCAATCACAACGTTTAGGGGGCGAAGTGGCCTAAATACACGAGTTGGTTGCCGCCTAAGACTCGAAACTATGACTCGAGTGGAGCGTTGAGCACATCTATTGAATTGCCTTTTACGTGATTGGTACTTGTTTATTAAAGACCGCTCGAGGGTGGAAGTCAATAGTTTTTTGGAAACACTTCCACGCGCAAACGGGTCACTCATGTTCTTCATCTGGCTTCGTTGGTTGGAATTTTTTTATGGCGTTACCGAGTTTTTTTTCAAGAACGCCAAACCTTTTCTAGCACAGTGTTTTGGGCAAAATAAAGTATCACAACAAAGTTCACCCTCGAGCGGTAGCGTTCTTTCGTGGTGTGCTAGATGAAGAAAGGTTTAAGGCCATACCCCAACACAGCTCTGACCTAAGCCATTTAGCCTAGAACAGACTACCTCGAGTGGCAGATGTGCTGTCACCGCTCCCAAGTCATACTGAAGACATGAACGCACTGTCCATCTCGCACCCTATTTCGCTACCCTTACCCACTCTTCATCAGGAGAACACCATGCACCGTATCGATCTTCAACACCAGCTCAATCTCGAGCGCATGGCAGAAATGTACCAGCAAGCCAGCCTCGAGCGGCAACTTCCCAAACACAGCTTCCGCCACAGCCTCGCCCGCATCCTTTCCCGCCTCGCAGATTTGCTCGAGGATGAACGCCCCAAAACTGAACAAGGATTGAACGCCTAATGGCTTGCGCTTCTTTTAATAAATCCACCGAGTAGATTGCTACTCGGTATTTTTTTGGTTCACTCTCCCTGCCACGGGGTCAAAACCCGCTCGAGCTGGCGCAAACTGTAGTCCGTCAATAGGGCAAGCAGGGCCACCGAAATCGCCCCCTCGAGGACAAAACCCAGATTGTTGTTGCTGAGGCCCGCGATGATGGGTACGCCCAAACCGCCCGCACCTGCCAGCGGAGCCACGGTTGCGGTTGCCAAAATCAATACCGCCGAAGTGCGAACCCCCGACAAAATAGCGGGCAAGGCCAAAGGCCACTCGAGCAACGAAAGCTTCTGGCGCTCGCTCATGCCCATGCCCTTTGCCGCCTCGAGCAACTCTGGGGCAAGTTGGGCAAAAGCGGTGAGGATGCCGCTGATCACGGGCAGCAGGCCATACAGCCACAGGGCCAACAGCGCCGCCCGTGGGCCAAAACCAAAAATCGGTAAGCTCAAAAACAGTACCGCCACAGGCGGAACAGTCTGGCCCAAAGCGGACAGGCTCGAGAGCAAGGGATGAAATGCCCGTCCAGCGGGGCGCGTGACCCACAGTGAAAGTGGAATAGCCACCAGCAACACCAAAAGCAAAGCCAAACCACTGAGGGCCACATGCTCGAGGGTGAGTTGAAAAAGCGTTTGGCGCTCGAACATGGGGGCTTGATCCGTTCCCAGAACTGTACCCAGTGCGCGTTCCCAAAGACCTTGCCAGGCAAAAAGGCCCAGCAGTGCGGCCCATAGCACCATGATTTTTAAAAAAGATCGGTTCATGTCCCCTCGAGCAAATCATTCTGGAGCAGATCTTTAAGCCCCAACTGGCCTACGGTTTTGCCATTGGTATCTTGCACAGGCAAAACCTCGCGGCTCGAGGCGAGTAGTAGGGCCAAGGCTTGGCGCAAATTTCCCTCGAGGGGAATAGATGGCCCCAGCACAAGGGTTTCTGGCTGAAGGGGTTTTAGGCTCGAGGCTACGGTTTGGCGACTCAGACTTTTGAGGGCGCGGTCTTCGCCCACAAAGGCGTGTACAAAGTCGTTGGCAGGATGAGCCAAGAGCTGCTGTGGAGTAGCGATTTGCTCGAGCTTGCCACTGCGTAACAGAGCAATGCGGTCTGCTAAACGCACTGCTTCGTCTAGGTCGTGGGTCACAAACAAAATGGTTTTTTTCAGATCGCGTTGCAGCCGCAAAAATTCGTCTTGCAACCGCTCCCGTGTGATTGGATCAACTGCGCCAAAGGGTTCATCCATCAGCAAAATATGCGGATCGGCAGCCAGCGCCCGCGCAATGCCCACCCGCTGCTGTTGCCCCCCCGACAGGGCGCGGGGGTAGCGCATCCCAAACGCATCTGGCTCGAGGTTGACCAAATGCAGCATTTCTCTGGCCCTCGAGCGACGTTTGGCCTTGGGCCACCCCAACAGGCGCGGAACGACTTCCACATTTTCAAAAATGCTCATATGCGGAAACAAACCCACCGATTGAATAGCGTACCCCACCTTGCGCCGCAGCTCCACCACATCTCTGGTGTGTAACTCTTGCCCGTCCAGCCAAATTTGCCCCGCGTCCAGCTCGATCATGCGGTTGACCGTTCGCAGCAAGGTGGATTTGCCACAGCCCGAAGGCCCAATCAACACCAACATTTCCCCCGCCGCCACCTCGAGCGAAACCCCGCCCAGCGCAGTCACCGAGCCGTAATGCTTCTCTATCCCCTCGAGCCGAATTAGGGGCTGGGGAGTGAGGGATTTTTGGCCCTCGAGGGTGATTGTTTGCCGCATATTTACCCCTTTCGAGTCATCCATCTTTTTCTCGCCCTCAAACAAAAGCTCACCCTCTTACCCTCTCACCACCCTCCCCTCGAGCCACCTAAGCCCCACATCCGAAACCAAAGCCAGCAGCACCACAGGAACCACCCCCAACAAAATCAAATCGGGAGCGGCCCCATCCACCCCACGCTGCACGAAAAATCCTAAGCCCCTTGCCCCAATGAGCGCGGCAATGGTTGCCAAACCCAAGGTCAGTACCCACGATAGCCGCAGACCTGCCAAAATGAAAGGCAAAGCCAAAGGCAATTCGATTTGCCACAGCCGCTCGAGGGGATTCATGCCCATACCTTCGGCGGCATCCAAAATGCCTGGAGGAATGCTGCGAAAGCCCAACACCGTACTCGAGACAATCGGCAGCAGTGCATACAAACTGAGGGCCAGCAGTGCAGGAGCCGCACCAATGCCGCGCAAACCGACATCGGACAGAAAAGCAGCCCAGTGCCAGCTCGAGAGGAGTTCAGCATCACCCATCAAAAAAGCGTAAAGCCACAAACTTGCCAGTGGCAAAAGGATCACGCTCGAGAGCAAAATAGGCAAGGCAACCCAAGCTCGCACTCGAGGCCACGCTCGAGGGAATACCACAAAAAACAGGCTCGAGGCCAGTAAGATTCCACCCAAAAGCAGTGCAGGGCCGACCTGTACAGTTTTACCCAGCTTTGCCAAAATCGGCAGCAACACCCCGAACAAAGCAAGGGACGGAATGGTTTGTAAAAAACCCACCCCGCCCAATACCAAATCCCGAACTTTGCTGACTCGAGCGGCCCAAATTGCCAAAGGCAGACCCGCCAAAGTTGCCACCAAAACACCCAAAAAAGTCAGCACCATATGGCGGCGCAATTCCTCGAAAAAGCTGTTTTGGTCGGCGCGAAATTCGGCAAAGATCCCGAGTTGGCTATAACTACCCAGCACCCCCAAACCTACAATTGGAGCCGCCAAAAGCAAGCCCCAGCCCTTTGCGCTTTGCTGTACTCCCACCCCCAAAACATACAGAGCCAAAGCAAAAACCCAAGCACCCCCCGCAAGCGAGGCTCGAGCTAGACTTGAGGGGTCAAAGGCGGGCATCACATCCCGCAAAAACAGGCTCGAGCAGAGTGCCGCAAGCCCGCCCAAAACTGCCAGAATTTGCCCCTTAGCGGAAATTTTTTGGGGCCATAGCGATATAATCAGCACCAACAACCAACACAGCAAAGCCAAACCCGAAAAAACCGAATTCCCAGCAGCAAACCAAATAAAGTCTCCTACCAACAATCGGTTTGGTCTTATATTTAACCAAGGCAACCCAAAAGAAAACAACCCCAAAACTGCACCCAATGCCGCAACTGGATTTTGTGGGTTGTTTTTGACCATAGATATAGCAATTCCCCTCGAGTCAAAATCCTCAAACGAATAACAAGCAACGAAATTACTTCAAAAACCCTTTGACCCTTAAGTAATCCCCCGCAACTTTAGAAGCATTCTCGCCACCAATGGCAATTTTTCCGTTCAATTCGGATAACACTTCTTTGGTGAGTGTGGCAAACACAGGGTTAATCAGTTTGGCAAGCTCGGGGTATTTACTATTGACCGCTTGGCGAACGGTCATGGCAGGTTGGTAAACCGCTACGCCGCCTTTGGGGTCGTTCAGCACCACTAAACCCAGCGCCGAGATGGTTCCATCGGTTCCGTAGGCCATTGCCGCATTCACCCCACTGGTTCCTTGGGCGGCGGCGGTTTCGGTTTGGGTGGTGTTGCCACCTGGCAAAATCAGCAGTTGCTCGGGGGTCAGGGTGAAACCGTAGGCTTTTTCAAAACCTTTCAGGGCATCGTCGCGGTCTGCAAATTCTTGGCTGGCAGCCAGTTTAAAAACTTTTCCCGCTTTGAGATATTTGCCCAAATCCGTAAAACTCTTCAGATTTTCGCTTTGCGATAGTTTGATCGGGATGGCAATCGCCCAAGTGTTGTTGGCAGGGGCGGGTTTCAACCAAACGATTTTATTTTTGGTATCCAAACTTTTGGCAGTCGCATAAATTTTGGCAGGATTTTTGGCGATTTCCACCGAAACCTTGGCCTCTGGGAAGAAATACACCACATTGCCGGTGTACTCGGGGTATAGGTCAATCTCTCCCTCGAGCAGCGCCTTACGAACAATCGGGGTGGTGCCGGTGGAGCAGCGGTCTTTGATGGTGAAAAAGTTGCCCTCGAGCAGCAGTTTGGTCATTTGACACAGCAAAGCGCCTTCAGTATCGATTTTGGAACCGATGGTCAGTGGGCCTTTTTGAGCGGCTGCTAAACCCAGGCTCGAGGCACAGATCAGACCGATGCTGACCCATTTTGCGAAGGTGTTGCGTGAGGTGTTGCTGGATGATGAGATGGCTGATTTCATAGTTCCCCCTGGTACTTGGCAAAGTGAACATGTCTCGGAGTTAAAGATGGTGCGTGTTACACCTTTCCACTTTGCGGGCCTATCGTCTCGAGCGGTACGTGTTGCTGCGTGCTTGCTCGGCGTGTACTGCTCGGCTTATGATTCTGACTAAAAAATACGACACTTTACAAAGGTAACACCGAGAACTATAAAGTGAATGGCACGGCTCTAAATGCAATCACTCTCGCAATAGGTTTTCTTCATTTTCCCCAGCGAGTACACTGAATCCATGATCAATACCCCACTCCAACCCTCCCTGCTCGAGCGTCCCCGCCGTTTGCGCCGTACCGAAGGCTTGCGGGGATTTTTGCAAGAAACCCATTTGGCCCCGCAACATTTGATTTTGCCAATGTTTGTACTGGATGGACACAGCACCCTCGAGCCAATTTCAGCCATGCCTGGAGTGTTTCGCCAAAGTCTGGATCACGCCCTCGAGCAAGGTGCGGCGGCCCTCGAGCTGGGGATTCCTGCGGTGGCGCTTTTTCCTGTATTGGCAAACCCGCTCAAAACCCCCACGGGCAGCGAATCTTGGAACGAACGAGGGCTTTTTGCCAACATCATCCGCGAATTCAAACGGCAACTGCCCAACCTGATGCTAGTGACCGATGTGGCCCTAGACCCCTACTCGAGCGATGGACACGATGGTTTGGTCTCGAGCGATGGCGAAATTCTCAACGATGAAACCCTCGAGCTGCTCTGCAAAATGGCCCTGACCCAAGCGGCGGCGGGCGCAGACATTGTGGCCCCTTCGGACATGATGGATGGACGGATTGGAGCCATTCGCAGCGCCCTAGACGCGGCGGGTTTTCAGCGCACCGCGATCATGAGCTATTCCAGCAAATATGCCTCGAGCTATTACGGGCCTTTTCGCACTGCGCTCGATTCTGCCCCTCGAGCGGGCGACAAAAAAACCTACCAAATGGACTATACCGGCGGCTACCGCGAAGCCCTGCGCGAATCGCGCCTAGACCTCGAGCAAGGCGCGGATTTCCTGATGGTCAAACCCGCTTTAGCCTATTTGGATGTGCTGCGGGTGATCCGCGATCATTTCGATTTGCCCCTGATTGCCTACAACGTTTCGGGTGAATATGCGATGGTCAAAGCCGCCTCGAGCGCGGGTTACATCGATGAGCGCAAAGTGGTTCTCGAGACTTTAACGGGGATGCGCCGCGCCGGAGCCGACGGAATTTTGAGCTATCATGCGCTCGAGGCGGCCCGTTGGCTGCGAGAACTTTAAAGGAGGTTTCAAACATGGCTGTTTTTCCACCCACCAGACGTTCCGAAATCGGTATTTTCTTTGCTGCTGCAATCTTGAGCCGAGGCCAAGATTTGCAGCAAAGCGGGAAAGTCAAACTGCTCGAGTGCAACAGCACCCGCATTTCCGCCCAAGTGCAGGGCAGCGAATCCCGCCCATACGAGGTGTGGGTCGATGCAAGGTACCGTTATGGTTGCAATTGCCCTTCGGATACCCAACCTTGCAAGCATGTGGCAGCCACCTTGCTCAGCGCCCTCGAGGTAAAAAATACCAGTGAAACGCCGTTTAATCTGCAAAATTATCTGGACAACCTCGAGCCAACAAAAGCCAAAACCCTGCTGCTCGAGTTGGCAGAGATTCCCTCGATCCGTTTAATGCTGCTCGAGCGCAATACCAAAACGCTCAGCAAGGCCAAGGGTGCGGTTAAAACCTTAGAAAAACTGCTCGAGCGTCAAGGCGACATCGAGGATGAAGGCGAGTTGGGCCAAGCTGCGTTTGAGGAATTGCAAGAATACGCCCCCGAAGAACGCAAGATCTGGGCCGAACGCCTGCTCGAGCTGCTCGAGAATTATAGCTACGAAGGCTACGATGAAGAGCGGGATTATGATGATGACTATGACCATGAAGAAGGGGGCGAAACCTATTGGGAAGATCAAATCAATTATTGGACGAGTGATGTTTACCGTGTTTTGGGCAGCGCCCTTCACGATTTAAGCCAGCACGATTTAAGACGACATGACTCAGATCAAAGTAACGCAATTTTTGAAGAGTACCTGAGTAAACTTGATGACCATGATCATATTTGGCACTTACTGATAAAACTGGCCCAAGGGAACACCCACTCTATCGAAAAATTGGGCAATTGGTTGATACTTGCTCAAAAACACGGAATCCATAAGCACGATTTGGATGAATGGAGCCAGCAGTTTTATAAAGAACTGGGTACGGAAGCGCAATACCTCGACTACATGCGCTCGAGATTGGGAGGGGCAACCTCCTATTTGGAACTGGTCAAAGTTTTAATAGAACGAAACCAACTCGAGGAAGCATTGGACATTGCCGTTCAAGGCGTACGCAACTTAGAGAATCTTGAATACGTCAATGTGAGTGCGATGGCACTGTTACTCGAGCTACTGATGCAACACCAGCCCAACCTCGAGTGGAATGAAAAGCTGTTTCGGATTCGCCCCACATTTGAGGACTACCAGTATTTGCGCCAAAATCACCCGCAATTTATTCGTTTGCGTGCAGTGTGGCTCGAGAGCAAACATATGCCCCTCGAGCTTAAAATTGAAATTCTGCGCGATGAAAATGATCTAGCGGCCCTCGAGCAGATCCTTAAAAAACGCGCTACTGCCTTTCCGAAAGTGTATAAATCTACGCACTCTCAGCGTGTTTTGTTTCCTGCCCTGCATCCCTAACGGGTGGCATCTCTCGAGTTGATCCCATCTCTGGGCTTCCCTCAAGGTCTGGCGAGGCGTGACTTTCCGAGTG
>JANYFS010000566.1 GCA_025359705.1 Deinococcales bacterium
CTGTGGCTCCTACCCCCATTAAACCTAGTGATCCACCAAATCCACCCATCACGGTACCTGTACCCATCGATCCTGTACCTATAACTCCCGACCCACCCAAACCAGTGCTTCCGCCCCCCACCATTGATCCCGTACCTGACCCCGATCCCATCGGTACGCCGATCAATCCCATTCTGACTCCGCCTTTTAACCGTGCGACTACGTTCGCACCTCTTGGCACGGTACTTTTGGGTTACGAACCCAGCCCAGGAGCGCCTATACCTGCCCTCGAGGGGAATTTTGCTTTGTCTTCACTCTCGAGCGCCGACCTGGATGACACCAAGCAAGGGGTTCGGATATTGCAAACCAACTACCAAGTCAGCAACACCCGCGCTCGAGCCTTTAAGCATCTGATGGCAGTGGCTTATGTTTCGGCGGCGGATCAACTGGGGCAAACTTCTGCTAACCACATCGAGGGTTTGACTCCCGAAGGCAGCCCACTGATTACCGACTCGGGCGTGGCCCGCAGCATCACCCCCACCACCGCCATGAAAGTTTCGGGAACCCAGCTTGCCTTTGATGCCAGCAGTATCAATTTGCAGGGCTTTACCACTGCCGAGGTTGCCAAGATTCAACTGCAAGCCCAAACCTTGGGTTTGCTGAAGACTGGAGATACGGTGTTGGGTTATGGTTTTGCTTTACAGCAAGCCACCCTCGAGCCTGGACAAAAGGGAACCCTCAATGTGGCCCTGCGCCTACCCCGCCGCTTTACCAATTTTCCTAAGCCCTACCGCATTGAAATGCATTTTTTATGGCTCGAGGCCAGCCGCCCCCGCGTGACCCGCGCCCCCCTCGAGACTACCGACTCTGCCGTGTTGCGTGCTTTGGCCTTGGCTTCTGGCCCCTCGAGCGCCCCACTTCCCAATAACTCGGTGGATTTGTTTTTGCTGGGCAATACATTAGATACGCCTACCAATCCCGCGCTTCGCATTTTGCGCCAAGACAATGTGCGCTATAGTCTGGCCCCCGACTGCTTGCTCGAGGCTCCTGTGGTGTGTTCGTAGTTCGTAGTTCGTTGTTTGTTAAAATGGGTTGGCTCGAGAGTGTTTTAAATTTCGGAAAATCGCAGCAAAAAGAGGAATCCTATGTCAAAAAAGCAACAAAATGCACTCGAGGGTAAAACAGCACAGCTCGAGGGCCAAGGTTCCGCTCGAGCGCCTTATGTGATGCCACGCCTGCACAGTGAAGGAAGCTGGAATCACGTTACTGCCGATATTTCTGCTCCTTTCAGTTCTCTCAATTCCCGCTTGATTGAGTGGGATCTTACGTCGCAAAAATAAACCTTACAAAAGTAAACCTTTGGTGTAAGTCATACCGAAGCCTTTAGTTATCTTGACAAGTTGGTTGTATACGAGGAAGAATAATGATGCAAAAAGCGTGCTTGATCAGCAGCCTCACCCTTGGTCTTTTGCTTACCTCCTGCGGTGGCGGGATTATTTCGCAAAATGCAATAACTGCTCCCTCGAGTGGCCCCCGTATTCTTGGTTTTGTCGAGTTGGCCTTCAATTCTGATGGAAGTACCAAAACTAAGTTTAGTTCCCTTGGAGTAGTGGCTGACAATACCATTGTTTTTACACCCCCTGCCATTTATGATAATAAAACCGTTGCCACCACCAAGTATTTATCGGGTACTTTTGGGATTACTGCCAACCAAAGTTTTAATAATTTGGCACTCATTGCGGTAAACCGTACTACTAATTTAGGTGGGACGGCTCTAAATAATGCGATCACATTCGCAACTACTGCGGTAACACCTGCGGTAGCGCAAGCGGTTCAGCCCAGTCACGGAGTTGATAATGCTGGGGCAGTGGATGCTACAAGAGCCAATCTCTTTTTGTTCACTCCTGCCGAGAGTGCCGCGCTCGAGGCACAAGCTAAAACCGATCTTTTAATGCCCGCAGCCAATAGCTTGCTCGAGTATGGCTATATGGCCCAAAATTCTTCGGGTGGGCGCAGTTTTACCAACGGTCAAACGGGGCAAGTTGCGATTACGGTCAAGTTTCCCGCCGTTGGCCCGAATAGCGATCCCTACCGTTTTTCCTTAATTTTCTTGGCGGTGGATCTGCCCAATAGTCAGGCTCGAGTGATCCAGTCTTCCGAAGAACAGGGCAATAACGCACTGGTTACGACAAGGGCCACAGCGGTTGCCGCTCCCGAAGTGGGGATTTTGGATGGCAGTACCTATGCGGGGGCCACCGTGGGTCGTTCTTTTTGCGGGGTTCGCACCGCAGGAACCGCTGCCGTACCCCTAGCGACGTTTGGCGCAGCCTGCCCCGAACTGCTGATTACCGAAATTGGCTCGATGCCCAACTTTTTGGGAGTTTCGGGTTGGTTCGAGGTGTACAACACCACCAATGCCGCCATCAATTTGTCGGGATATACCTTGCGGGCTAATAGTCTATTGCAAGGCTCCCCATTTACCATCCAACCTCAAAACTATGTGTTGCCTGCTGTGATTGTGCAACCAGGTGCTTACGCTGTAGTTAGTGGTCGCGTGAATACCAACCAAGCCAGTGGGCCACGGCTGGCGATGTTAAGTAACGGAGTTACTGCTACCGACTATGAACCTTGGTATCAGACCAATACCTTTATCGAGTTGGTACGCAATGCAGGTGGAGCCACCGTAGATTTTGTGCGTGTAGGAACCAATCTTACCGCACCAACTACTGCCAGCGCTTGGAAATCGGGGGCAGCTCCTGCCAACCCCAGCAGTCGCGGTCAAGCCTTGGTTCGCAACCGCCTAAATACCGATACCAACACGGGTGCCAACTGGGTAGCGGTTCCTTTTGCCACGCCTGGTGGCCTCAACGATGTACCTGTGGGTGCAGTGGATTTGGACCCACACCCCAACGGTGGCACAGCAGTAGGCGACGGCATCCCCGACTATGCCGAAGACCCTGCCACCCCTGCGGCACTGCGGACTTTTGCGGGAATCGATTATTACGCAATGGGCGCTCGCACCAATCAAACCGATGTATTTATGGAAATTGATTATATGCAAGATCCCGTGACTGCTTATGATAGTTATGTACCCCAAAAGGAGACTTTGCAAAGAGCCACCGCAATGTTATTGACCCAAAATATAGCGATACATATCGATGCTGGAACTTTGTATAGCGCGGTCTTTGATCCTAGTAATTTCAATTTGGGCCAAGGCAATTCACAGCTCCCTTATAGCAGGTGTACCGCTATCGACTGGACATTGGGGGGTGGGCAAGCCTGTGCTACTGCACCTGGCTACCGTGGGGTATATTCCTACAAAACTGATTATATGGATCTGGCACGGCGCAATGGCTTTTATTACTCGGTATTTGCCAACAAGCAATACGATAATCAAGGCTCGAGCGGATTGGGCGAAGTCAACGGCAATGATTTTGTGGTCAATTTGGGACAAACCCAGACCAACCGCACCAGTACTTTTAATACTAACTACATTATCAATACCCAAACGGGAACTCTGCTGCACGAGTGGGGCCATAATACAGGACTTTTACATGGTGGAAATGACAATATCAATTACAAACCTAATTATCTGAGCGTCATGAATTATCTGTACTTCAATGGAGTTGGCCCCAGCGAAGGCCCAGGTTATATTTTCAACCCTGCGAGTCGGGCTACTTTAATTCCTGGAGACCGCTACTATGCCAGCAAATATAGTGGTGGCCCTCCAGAAGTGATTTGGCATAACATCAAATTCACCAACGATGTGACTAATAGTCTGGTGGATAGCTATCTAACCTTCAATACCAAATATTCCACGGGGGCCGGTACCAGTATCAATGAGGCTGCGATCAATGAAGCCGCAGGTTTAGGAAGGGTAAAAATTACCCCTGCTAACCGTATTGATGTGGATTTTAACAATAGTGGTGCTTTGGATGCGGGAACCTATGCCCTAGATGTCAACAATGATGGGACACCTAATCAAGTATTGACTGATTACAACGATCTGGCGAATATGTCTTTTGCCTTTGTGCTTAAAAGAGATGCGGTAGATCCCTTTAGACCCCTTCCCGACGGGGTGTTGCGTCCTGTGAAGGTTGGATATTTTGACCCTATGGGTCTTGATGAACAACCTGTAGCAGACGAACCCGTGATGCCCACGACTCGGATTCCTTTCGTCCCCTAAATCTCCTCGAGCCACCCCTGACCCCGCAATCATCACCCATCACTCAGTTTTTTGGGGCCAAAATGGGGACAATAGAGCCTAGCCAACAGATTTTGCTCTGCTGCTAGGCTCTCGAGGTTTAAATGTCTAAAGTTGTTCGGTACAGTAAATTTGAAGGTGAACTCGAGTCAATCGACTCTGCCGAAATCATGCAAATGATTCAGGAAGCCTTGCTCGGTTCCGAGTCCAATAATCCTTACGACCCTGATCCAGACGCACGCCCCGATATGGACGATCTGTTCAATGCCATTTTGCAGGCACTGGCAGACCGCGACCTGATTTCCGACGAGCAACTGAGCGAACTGATGAACGCCGACGATCCCAGCGAAACGGGGGTGGGTCAGCAAATCAACCGCATGATTCAGCGGCTCCAGCAAGATGGTTTTATCCGCACCGAAAACCCCGAGGCGGGCATTGGGGCGGGAAAATCGGGCAATGTACAGTTTCAACTCACCGATAAAAGCATCGACTTTTTGGGCTATAAATCGCTGCGAGATCTGATGGGCGGTTTGGGGCGCAGCTCGAGCGGCAACCACGACACCCGCGAGTATGCCAGTGGCATCGAGCAAAGTGGTGAACTGAAGCGCTATGAATTTGGCGACACCCTCACCATGGACATCACCTCCACCCTCAGCAATGCCTTACCCAAGGGACTCGAGAATATCACCGAAGATGACATTGTGATTCGCCAAAGCGAGTACACCTCCTCGGCAGCAACCGTGGTGATGCTGGACTGCTCACACAGCATGATTTTGTATGGCGAAGACCGCTTTACCCCTGCCAAACAGGTTGCGCTGGCCTTGGCCCACCTGATCCGCACCCAATACCCAGGCGACAGCCTCAAATTTGTGCTGTTCCACGATAGCGCCGAAGAAGTGCCGCTGTCCAAACTGGCCCAAGTGCAGGTCGGCCCCTTTCACACCAATACCGCAGGCGGTTTGCGTTTGGCCCAGCAGCTTCTCAAGCGGGAAAACAAAGACATGAAGCAAATCATCATGATCACCGACGGCAAACCCAGTGCGTTGAGCCTGCCCGATGGTCGGATCTACAAAAATGCCTACGGCCTAGACCCTTATGTGATGGGGCAAACCCTGCGCGAAGTGGCAAGCTGCCGCCGCAGTGGAATACAAATCAATACCTTTATGCTGGCCCGCGATCCCGATTTGGTGGGCTTTGTGCGGCGCATCACCGAAATGACCAAGGGTAAGGCGTATTTCACCACCCCACACAACATTGGGCAGTACGTTTTGATGGATTATGTGTCTGGGAAAACTAAATTGGTGAATTGAGGAGAGCATTGTCCGTTTGGAGTTCATTTCTTGGTTTGGGTCTTCAGCTCCAACATCGTCGAGCTGAAGACCCATTGAGTTAGACAGGCACACCCACAGGAACCGAAGTCAACCAGTGCTGATATTCGGGAACCTCGCCGCGCACAATTGCCATAAAACGGTTGCGAAGCTGGCGAACCACATTGCCCACTTCTCCAGAACCAATCGGGCGCTTGTCCACTCGAGTCACAGGGGTGAGCTGTGCGCCTGTGCCACACAAGAATAACTCGTCGCAAATGTACAATTCGGTGCGATCAATTTCCCGCTCGAGTGTGACCATACCCAAACCTTGGGCTAGCTCGAGGAGGGTGCGGCGGGTGATTCCCTCGAGGATGTCCGCCGAAATGGGGGCGGTGATTAGCACCCCATCGCGCACCATAAACAGGTTGGCAGCACTGGCTTCAGCGACTTTGCCACGCTTGTTCAGCATGATTGCATCGTCGAAACCGTAAGTATCAGCCTCATCTCGAGCCAGACTCGAGTTGACATAGGCTCCCGAAATCTTGCCACGGCTGGGGATGGAATTGTCTTCGGGGCGGGTCCAGCTCGAGACCATCAGCGACAAACCTTGGTCGCTCTCAAAGTAGTTACCTAAAGGCAAGCAGTACATGGTGAAACCGTCTGGCACATTGTGCAGGTTGGGGCCAAGCTGCATCCCCGCTTTGTAGGCAAAGGGCCGAAAATAAACATCCCCATTCACCTGATTTTGGCTGACCAGTTGGCAGGTCAGCGCGATCAGTTCGGGGATCTCGAGCGGGATTTTGATTTTGAGCAAACGCGCTGAACGGTGCAGCCGCGTAAAGTGATCCGTAAGCCGAAAAAGGTGGATCTGCTGTTGGTCGCTCGAGAGGTAGCCACGAATGCCGCCAAAGCAGCCCGTGCCGTACTGCAAAGCGTGGGTGGTCACACTGATTTTTGCTTCCTCGAGGGGGCGGATTTGTCCCTCGAAGTAGCAGTGGGGATGGAAGTGGGTATCTTGAGCCATGCTTAAATATTAACACCGACCCACTGACCCGACATCAAAACATCTCGAGCAGAACATCTTGAACGAATCTCGAGATGCACATTTCAGATAACTAACAAACAATTGTTAGTATAAATGTTAAGATTAGACATGGATTTCTCTCTAAGTGACGAACAAACCCTGATCCGCTCGAGTGTACGGGATTTTGCCAAATCCCAGATTGCGCCGCTGAGCGCCCAATATGACCGCTCGAGCGAATACCCTTGGCCCCAAATAAAAAACCTGGCTCAAATGGGTTTGTTGGGGGCCACCGTTCCCGAGCAATGGGGTGGAGCGGGGCTGGATAGTGTGACCTACGCACTGTGCCTCGAGGAGATTGCCAAAGCCGATGCCAGCGTTGCGGTGATCATGAGTGTGCAAAATGGTTTGCCCGAGCAGATGATTTTGAATTTTGGCAGCGATGTCCAGCGGGAAAAGTACCTGAAGCCGCTGGCAACGGGGCAAAAGATCGGGGCATTTTGCTTGACCGAAGCGAGTGCAGGCAGCGACGCGGCAAATCTGCAAATGAAGGCCACTCGAGCGACCCAAGACACCCTCGAGGGCTGGGTTTTGGAGGGGCAAAAGGTCTGGATCACCTCGGGGGGACAGGCCGATCTGTATCTGGTGATGGCTCGAACGGGCGGGCCTGGCTCGAGGGGAATTTCCTGCTTTGTGCTGGAGAAGGGTACAGCGGGGCTTTCTTTTGGCAAACCCGAAGAAAAAATGGGCCTACACGCGGCCCACACCACCACGGTGCAGTGCGATCAGGTTTTTATCCCTGACGATCAGCGGATTGGCCCGCTGGGGGAAGGCTTAATCATCGCCCTCTCGAGCCTGGATGCGGGACGGATTGGCATTGCCATGCAAGCCTTGGGCATTGGCAGTGCGGCTTTGGAGCACGCGGCAAAATACGCCCTCGAGCGGCAGCAGTTTGGTAAAAAAATTGCCGAGTTTCAGGGGGTTTCTTTTAAAATTGCCGAAATGAGCGCACGGCTCGAGGCGGCGCGGGGTTTGGCCCTCAAAGCGGCTTGGCTTAAAGATCAGGGGCAAAAATACAGCAAAGAGGCGAGCATGGCAAAGCTGCTGGCCTCGGATGCGGCGGTGTTTTGCACACGGGAAGCCATGCAGATTTTTGGTGGAAATGGCTACTCGAGGGAATACCCCGTGGAGCGGCTCTACCGCGATGCCAAGATCACCGAGATTTATGAAGGAACCAGTGAAATCCAAAAAATGGTGATCTCGAGGGCGGTTTTTGCGGAGTACGGGGGTTAAACCGTCTCGAGGGTTGTCTCGAGGGCTAGTTCCGCAGCGGCTTTTTTCTGGCGTTCCGCTACGGTTTCACGCACTTCTGCCACCACAAAGGTGCAGGCTTCGGGGCAGGGAATCCCGCCAGGAACCCCGTCAAATAGGCTGCGCTCGAGCTTGTTTTCAGCCCACCACAGCGGGGTTTTGAGGCAGTTGGCGCAGGCCGCTTTCATCACTGTTTCCACATCTTCAGGAATTGCCGCCTGCACTTTGGCGTAAATCCCTGTCTGGCGGCGGGCGGTGGAGGCCCACGGGGTCACATGCAAGGTTCCTTGAAAATGGCTGTAGGCTTCCTCGATCACGGCGGGGTACAGATAATGCACCGCCCTTAATAGGTCGCGCTCGTCCAGCACGGCCCGCCAGCCTCGCGGGAGATTTCTTAAGGTATGCACCGCGCGGTACTCGCCGCCGTCGCTGAGCCGCACTTTTTGCCGCAGCCCCTCGGGGGTGACGATCAGCTCGAGGTCGTCTCGGCCTACGTCTAAAACGGGGCGGACTTCAAACAGCCCTGCCACTGCCGCAATTTCCACCTCACCCAAGCGCATCCCATGCCGCGCCCGCTCGAGGAAGGCCATCCAAGCCCCGTAATGTTCGGGTTCCCATTCTCCGCCTTGCGTGCTGTGTTGCGCGGCAGACTGGGCCACCTCGAGGATCACATCGGTGATGCCTGGATGGGTTCCCACGGGCATTCCGTAGTATGCGGTGTGCTGGTCAAACATACTGACTTGGCCCGACAAACCCAGATCTTCGGGGATGGTTTCTTGGGTGTGCCAGCCTTCGGCGGTGAAAAAGGGAATCATCACCACTTTACGGCTGGAAAAGCGTTCTTGCCAGTTATTGATTTTGGGTTCTTGATCCAAAAACAGGGCGTGAACTTCTTTGAACACCCCCATTTCCCGCAGGCGATCCGCATTGTCATAAACCACTTTGCTCGAGTTGGTGTTGCGGGTGGTGCCGTGACCGATGATTAAAAGTCCTGTGTCTTCGCTCGAGATGTCGGGGCAGGCTTGGTGCGCCCGCTCGAGCAGCAATTCGGTCATTTTGGGATGCACCCCATACGGCAGCATATAGCGCACGGTGCGGCCCCCAATCTGACGCACAATGCCCCCCACAGGCACTGGCCCCTGATGTCCCAAATTCATCTCCCTTGGGATCACCGTTTCGGTGAAGTACCCTTCGGAAATAAACATCGGAATCACCGTAACATCGGTGGCTTTGGTGGTGCGTAAAATTTGGCGCAGCGAGGGTTCCTCTTTCCAATACCCCTCGAGGACTTCATCAAAATATCCTCTGGCCCGCAGCAAATCGGCGTAGTCGTAAACCGCCTGTGCCGAATCCGCGTTGAGGTGTGAGCCGTGACCAATCAGAACGAGTGAACGCATGAACGTATTGTACGGAAAGCGGGGGGGAAGACCGTAAGAAAGGCTCGAGGGGGAAGGATTGAGAGAGAGAGGGCGAGAAAACGAGAAAACGAGAAAACGAGAAAACGAGAAAACGAGAAAACGAGAAAAC
>JANYFS010000442.1 GCA_025359705.1 Deinococcales bacterium
GCTTTTTCGGAGGTTTGGCCCTCTTGTTGGGCCTTCATGTGGCGGTCAAAATCTGCCAAGACGCTGCGAAAAATAGGGTTCAGAGACTCGAGGTTACGGGCATTGATGCTGATCATTTTAAATCCTCCAGAAAGGTTTTGAGTGTGTGGTTTTAGCTGTGTGGGTGGGGGTTGGTAGCTTGTGATAAAAGGTTTACTAGGAGTACCGAAGGAGGAGAACCGTATTCCCCCCTTCGATGAAACAAATATATAACTTGAGTGTACCATTGTCAAGTATGCTTACTCGAGTGCAACCAGTATTCTTCGCTCGAAGGTTTAAATTTTATACCAAAAAATATACCGAATCTCGTGCCAAACGACAACCTCGAGCGCTATTCCCTTGGGTGGGGTACGCTCGAGGAGAGGGGCTGAACTTAAATCCGTGAAAGTGTTTGGGTGACTTCTTTTTCTAAAAAGCTCGAGAGTGGATTGTACGATCCGAGGAACAATCTCAGGATACCTTGATCATCAATCACGGCGGTTCCGCTGCGTTGCATTACACCCAAGGCTTTCCCCAGATCGTAGCTGGCATAGGCCACCCGTTGGGGATCGGCGACTACCGGAAAATTTAATTTGTAGCGTTCGGCAAGTTGGCGAGCCTGTTCCACCGAACCGCCCCCAATCACCAAAAATTGGCTACGTGGATGGATGGTGGAAAGGCGTTTGAGTTCGCGGATATGCCCCAAACACATCATGCAATTGAACTCACGCATAAAAAAGATCACAGTGTGCCTGCCACGGTACTGCTCGAGTCGGATGCGGCCCATGCTGGAGTTGAGTTCAAAAGTGGGGGCTGGGCGGTTAAGCAGGGCGGGTTGGTTAATCGTGGTTGCAGTCATGGTGTTCCCTCGAAGACCATCATGGTTGTTCGGGCAAACCCGCTGTGTCGGCTTGCCGACACGCCAAAAAAATGGTTGGACTACTCTAGGAATATGTCTAAAGATATGGATGGTTTGAATTCTGTTTTAGGAATGCTGGGTGTGCAAGGTCTCAAGGAATCCCTCGTTTGGGTGGTCGAACACAGCGGAATTGGGGGGCATCTGACCGATACCGATATGCAGATAATGACTGGTATTTGTCCCCCTCGAGCCTATGTGAAAGGAGACCGTTTGTACCGTTGTGGCGAAGAAGCGCACAGTCTATTTGTGCTTTTGGATGGTCACATTAAAATCAGCACTCAAGCCCGTTTGGGGGGTGAGCGGATCGTGACCGTTTGTGGCCCCGATGACTTTTTTGGTGAGTCGTTTTTGACAGGCGCACGGGAACGATTTTCGGATGCGGTATGTCTGTCGGATACGGCGGTGGCTTGTGCCATCTCTCGAGACCAATTTTTGGAAATTGCCCACCGCGCCCCACGGATTGTTTTGAGCTTTGCGGTGGTGCTTGCCGAACATGCCCAACGTTTGCAAGCCCAATTGGATCATCTGACTCGCCCCGCCCCTGTGCGTTTGGCCCGTACCCTGATCTCGTTGGCGGAACGTTTTGGACATGAAGAGCGTCCAGGCTGGATTGATTTGGAAATGAATCTGAAGCATGAGGAGTTGGCGAGTTTGGCCCATCTCTCCCGCGTCACTGTCACCGAGTACCTGAGTGCTTGGCGGGCGCAAGAGCTGGTGATGGGTACTCGAGGGCGATATGTGATCCACCGTGAGGGATTGCTCACTTTGTGCGAACAGCTCGAGGGCGAACAGTCGTCTTGATCCCGAACCAAAGGTATGAAAAATCCCCTCGAGCGCCATTCCCCTGTGGGGGTACGCTCGAGAGGTTCGTTGTCCGTGCTAAAAAATTATTGGGCTTTACTGGGCTTTAGCGCTTGCCAAAGTGCTGTCGCCTTCCACCACATCTACACTTTGATAATTGCCTTCAACCTGAATACTAAACCACGGGCTGGTTAGGGCTTGGGTGTTGATCAGGCCTTCTCGAGGCTTGCTGGTTGCCACTTCCACAATCAGGCGGTTGTTTTCCACTCGAGTGCTGCGGACTTCCACGCCGTAACCGCCCGTGGGTTTTTGGCCCAAAAAGAAAGTCACGGTATTGAAGCGGGAAAAGTTGATGCTGGGGGTGCTGGGAATAGGCACTTGGTTACCGTTGGCTTTGCGCCAGGCGTTGCTAAAAGAACCAAACGCCTTTGAGAGAATTACGCTGGCTTCATTGCTCGAGTAACTGGCGTTGCCGCCCGTGCCAACCGAAGTATATTTTCCGCTGTTGGGCGGGGTCAAATCGGGGACAAAGATGTTCAAATCGGTGGGGACTCCTTTTTGCACATAAAAAGCAGTTTGCAAATACTTTTGCGGGCTAGGCTCGATGTACTGGGGTGCATCCAAAATCTGGTTTTCGGGCATCAAGCCAATCGCAACGGGAGCCTGTTTTTTGAGCTGGCTTGACAGTAAATCAGCTTCGGCATCGGTCAGTTTACCCACCCCGTGCAAATCGCTAATTTTGGTAGGGCTAACCTTGCCGCGCAAATCGCCCTTGACCGCCCGTGCCAAACGGTACCAATCAAAGCCATCGGTGTAATAAATTCCGTCCACTGCGGCTTTGGTTCCCACCACCAAATCACTACTAAAGGGCAGGCTCGAGAGGTTGAAGGTTTCACTGACGCTCGAGACAGGGCCACGCAAGGTGGCTTTATTGTTGAGCGATAGGGTTCCTGACAAGCCAAAAGGATCGCTGATTTGGTTTCGCAATTTATAGATTTGGGTTCCGATTTTCAGATCGGTTTCCACCGAACCTTCTTTGAGGTTGCCGTAAATCCAAGTGATCCGTTCGGTGGGTTGATCCCCATACAGCAAAAGCTCGTGTGCCTCGAGCTGAGTAATTCCTTGGGTCATGGTGCAGCTACTCAGCAGCACCGCCATTGAAACCATTGATAAGGTACCGATCCACATTCTCATGAGCCAAATCATACCCCGCCAGCCTGACCTAACCCTGATGGAAAGCGCCCACAGCGTGAGTTTTCTTTAAGGGAAGGTTAATCGAGTGGGCCAATAAGGGTAGCTCGAGGGGAAGCTCAAGGGGAAGCTCAAAGAGTGGCCCAAGTTCAAAAATGAGTTTAAACATTTAATTATTTTTAATTTAATTAAGTACCTCCCATGTCAGATTTAGAGCTTTTCTAAATCTGACAGCGACCAACGGGAGTAGGGCAGAGAAGTTCCTATCAGCGTCGTGGAAGATTTCGAGCTTTGCGAGAATATCTGAAACATAGCTGGGAGGAACTTAGGGCGAGCCAAAATGCGGCTCGAGCAGAGGTAAGGCTTGCTCGAGGGCGGTTTTACAGGCCAGCAGTGCGGGGCCAATTTTCCAGCTCGAGCGGTCACGCGGCCCCACCAAATTGGAAATCCC
>JANYFS010000013.1 GCA_025359705.1 Deinococcales bacterium
GTGCTTGGGCGGTGCGCGACGAAGCAGGTGAGATTCTGTATTTTGAAGGGGTGGTGCAAGACATTACCGCTCGCAAACGTGCCGAACAAGAGCGTGAAGTGGCCTTGTTGCTCTTTCAAGATCTGTTCGAGAATGCCACCGAAGGTATTTACCGAGTGAGTCCGTCAGGCGATTTGTTGTGGGCCAACCCTGCGCTGCTGCGCCTGAATGCCTGTGCCAGCGAAGATGAGTTGCGCGAGGATATGGAACCGAGTACCGCCGACTGGTATGTACATCCGCTGCGCCAAAAGGAATTTATCCAACAGCTCGAGCGGGAAGGTCAGCTTAGTGAATTTGAATCGGAAGTGACCATTGTTCGCACAGGTGAGCGCAAATGGATTACCGAGAGTGCTAGGCTCGTTCGAGATGCCAATGGCAAGCCGCTTTATATCGAGGGAACCATTCAAGACATCACTGCTCGCAAACAGGCCGAAGCCGAAGTGCAACGGGAAAAACGCCTGTTTGAACAGGTGATTCAAACTAGCCCCAATCCAATTTTTGTGCGCGATGTTTCGGGAGCGCTGGTTTTGGTCAACAATGCCTTGCTCAAAGTGAATGAGCGCGATAGCGAATCCTTCTGGTCTGGGAGACACGGCTCACATCCCAACAATGCCGCCGAACTCGAGCTGAGTTTACAAAACGATCAGATCATGCTCGAGGCGGGACATCCGATGACCTTCGAGGAAGCCTATACCCTTTCGACGGGCGAAGTACATATCTTCTCCAGCATCAAGGCTCCACTCGAGCGGGAAGATGGCACGGTGCAGGTTTTGATCATTGCCACCGACATCACCGAAATCAGGCGTTTGGACAAGCTAAAGGATGATTTTGTAGCTACGGTCAGCCATGAGCTACGTACCCCCCTGACTTCGATTAGTGGAGCTTTGGGCTTGCTATCGGCGGGGGTTTTGGGTCAAGTTTCCGCGATGCAGCGCCCGATGTTGGACATTGCTCAGCACAATTCCGAGCGCTTGATTGCCCTAGTCAACGATTTACTGGACATTCAAAAACTCGAGGGCGGGGGGATTAACCTGATCTTGGTGCCGCTCGAGCTGCAAAAGGTTTTGGAAAAAGCCATTGCCGACCTCAAACCTTATGCTCAAAATCTGGGGGTGACGGTACAGCTTGAGGAGCTGGATAACCCATCCAAAGTTTGGGTGAATGGCGACTTTGGGCGCTTGGTTCAGGTGATGAACAACCTGCTGTCCAATGCCTGCAAATTCTCGAGCGCCGACCAAGTGGTTGGGGTGCGTTTGCTCGAGCGGGGCGGCTTGGCGGTGGTGGAAGTGCAAGACCAAGGTTCAGGCATTCCCGAAGCCTTCCGCGACAAAATCTTCCAAAAATTTGCCCAAGCCGACACCTCCAGCACCCGAGCCAAAGGTGGCACCGGTTTGGGTCTTGCCATTTCCAAAGCCATTGTGGAAAAGCACGGCGGAACCTTAGATTTTGTGTCGCTCGAGCAAGGAACCCTTTTTTATTTCCAGTTGCCGCTGGAACACTGAACATCATAACTTAGATCCGTTATCCGTTATCTGCCAAGGTATGATCGTAAACATCGTGTTTTGGATAGATAAATCATTTTCCGAATAGGGTAGTTTACCTGTCCATTAATCTAAAACAAATGCTCTAAAACAAATGCTCTAAAACGGATTCGGCCCGCGCCAAAACCAAATCTTGATCCGAACGTTTATTCCAATTGGCATACACCAAAGACATCCGCACATTGCTTTGAAACCGCGTTTTATGCCGCTCGAGGAAATGCCAATACAGGCTCGAGAAGGGGCAGGCATCGTCTTGGGTGGTTTTTTTGGGATCATAGATGCAGCTTTTGCAATGGTTGGACATCCGCGAAATATAGGCTCCACCCGAGACATAGGGCTTGCTGGTAAAGCTACCCATATCGGCAAATTGGCTCATCCCCAAAACATTGGGCGTGACCACCCAATCGAAGGCATCCACAAAAGTGGTCAAAAACCAATCATTGACCTGTTGCGGCGAAACCCCTGCCAGCAACGCAAAATTCCCCAAAACCATCAGGCGCGGGATGTGGTGGGTGTGTCCGCGCCGCTCGAGCTGGAGTACCGCACTCGAGAGACAGCGCATTTCGGTCTGGCCCGTCCAATAGAAATCGGGCAAATTTTGGTGCTGCTCGAGCTGGTTTTCGTTTTTAAATTCGGGCATTTTGTTGCGGTAGACCCGAAACATAAATTCCCGCCAGCCCAAAATCTGCCGAATAAACCCCTCGATGCTCTCGAGTGGAATATCACCTAGCATTTTGCTGGCATGGTAGCGCTCGAGCGCGGCTTCACATACTTCTTGGGGTGTGAGCAGCCCCAGATTCAGCGCGGGGCTGAGCAGGCTGTGATAAAGCTGCTCTTCGCCCTCTTGCATGGCATCCTCGAAGGGGCCAAAGTTGGCGAGGCGGTGCTGCAAAAAATGCTCGAGAGCCTGCAATGCCTGCTCACGTGTGACCGCCCAATTGAAGTTTTCTAGGGTTCCAAAGTGACTGGGAAAGCTGGATTCCACCCAAGCTATCGTCTCGAGGGTTAAGGCATCGGGTTCCAGCTCGAGCTTAGGCGGAAAACGGTGTCCAGTAGGGGGAACTTTACGGTTTTCGGCATCAAAATTCCACTGCCCGCCCACAGGCTGCCCGTTTTCCATCAAATAGCCCGTTTTGCGGCGCATCTGGCGGTAAAAAAACTCCATACGAAACTGCTTTTTATCCCCCGCATACTGCTGCCAATCGGCATCGGTACACAGCCAAAGCGGATTGGGCAAGACCGCAAGCGACCCGCCCGCAGCCGTGACCGCTGCTCGCAAAGCCTGTTCGGTTCCCCATTCGGCAGGCTCGAGCAGGTGCAAAGTTGCCCCAGGAAAAAGTTGCAAATACTGCTGTACCCCTTCTGCAAAGCTCGAGGTTCGCTGGTAATGCACCGTAAAACCCTGCCCTTCGAGCCGAAGTCTAAAGTGCCGCATTGCCGAATACAGCAAAGCCAATTTTTGTTTGTGATACGGCAAAACCCGTGACCGCTCGAGGGATTCGATCATCAGGATATGCAGCTCAGTGGGGTCTGCGCCCAAAAGGGGGGCCACTTGATCGCTAAGTTGGTCGCCCAAAATGAGCAGATGTTTCATCGCTCGAGTGTAGTTGGGATTGGAGTGCTGGGCTGTAGCATTTATTTTGTTGAGGGCGTGAAAAAGAGTTCCCAGCTCTGTGCTGTTCCTCGATTTCCACATGGCCTTTCCAATCACAAAAAAAACAGGCTCGAGCGCCAAATCCCCTCGAGCCTGCCTAGTTCACATCCCAAATTTATTCTTTGATCTGCACCCGAACGTGCAATCCCTCGAGCTGCCTGAAACCTGGATTAAATCCCACGCTCGAGCCACTTGGCGGGGTATTTTACAAAGTTGCTGCCATCAATTTTGTAGAATTTGCAGATGCACGAACGACCCATCGACACCTTGCTCGAGGAATACCAAGATTATGTGATGGCGGATCGCTTACGGCGCACTTTGGGTGGGCGGGTCAAACCCAGCTCGAGATTGCTGAATTTGCAAGACTATGCCCGAATTCGGCTCGAGCGCCAAGATCTTGCCCTAAAATTGGTGCGTAAACAGATTCCGCTGGCGGGCTTGGGGCGCATCGACGAGCTGACCGAGCAGATCAACTACGGTTTTTGGCGCAACCCTGGCGAGGTGGCGGCATTTTTGCGGGCGGCTTTGCGCCAAGGCGGACATCCTGCATTGTCGCAGCCCAAAGCCTTCGAGGGCTTGCTCAGCCCGCTCGAGCATTCACGGTTGGGTCAGGCTCGAGGGAAAATAAGCAGCTATTACCAAAATTGCCTTAAGTTGGCTGCGCCGATTATGGATCCACTGGTTTTTGAACATGCCTACGCCAAAGTGGAAGCGGGCCAGCCTGGTCTTTTCATCGACGAATTGACCGACGATGCGGGCGCTTTTCTAAATAACCTCGAGCTGTTTTAGTCTAGGCTCGAGATTATTTGTGAAGAAAGAGGCCATTTAAAAATTGCAATCGTTAAACAACCACGCTCGAGCTAGTAGTAATCAAGCCAAATGCAAAGGTAAAAATCAAGTGCAGTATGGTAAATAACAATTGTAAGACCTTATTTGGTTGGATTTTCTACAAAAGCGATGCCACTGCCCCGCCGTACGGCTTCGGCGGCAACCATCAGGGTTCCATCTGGATTAAATACAATCCCCGTAGCCGCTCCAATCTCGGCAGGCGCAGCAAATTTTTGACCTCGAGCAGTCAACGCTGCAATCAATGTCGCGTCCGCATTGGCCTCGAGGCTGGTGGTGCTGCCGTTGCGCTGCGAAATTCTGGGGGCGTTGATGGCTTGATCGAGGGGCATTTTAAAATCCACCAGGTTCAAGATGGTTTGGGTCACTGTGGTGATGATGGTGCTGCCCCCAGGAGAACCCAGGGCGGCATAGGGTTTATCGCCCTTAAAGAGTAAGGTAGGCGACATGCTCGAGCGGGGGCGTTTGCCAGGAGCCACTGCATTGGGGCCGCCTGGAGCTGCATCGAAATCGGTTAGCTCGTTGTTGAGCAAGAAGCCGCGCCCAGGAACCACCATGCCACTGCCGCCTTCGGACTCTACGGTAAAGGTGTAGGTGACGATGTTTCCCATTTTGTCGGTAGCTACAATGTGGGTGGTGGAAATGCCCTCGGTGTCGGGGCGCAGCGGTAAGGTATAGCTGGTAACGGTGTCATACTTGAAGGGATCTCCCGCCTTGGGATTTTCCACGGCTTTGTCGGTGATCAGTGGGCGGCGTTCGTTGGCATAAGCCGCACTGAGTAGCCCTCGAGCGGGAATTTTAACCACATCGCCATCCCCCAAGAAGGCTCCACGGTCTGCGTAGGCCAAGCGCGATGCCTCGAGGTAGGTATGCAGCGCCTGCTCGCGGGGCATCGCCCCCAAATCGAAGCCAGACAGCAGATTCAGAATCAAACCCACGGTGTAGCCGCCCGACGAAGGCGTACCCATGCCATAAACGGTCAAACCTCGGTAGCTGCTGACCGTTGGCTCGCGCATTTTGGCTTCATAGCCGGTCAAATCGCTGATGTTCATATTGGCCCCAACCACCTTGAAGGGTGTGGTGGTAGTGGTTTGGGGCTTGCTCACGGCCTTGACCAAATCTCGACCAATGGCTCCTCCATAAAAGCTGCGAACCCCCGACGTATGTGATTAGCGCCCCGTGGCAGAACTCGAGGGGAAAATACGTTTTAGGTTGAACTCCCTCGAGGCTTACCCCGATTGAACTCAAATCTGTAAAGAAGTCAGTCG
>JANYFS010000059.1 GCA_025359705.1 Deinococcales bacterium
GGCAACTCGGCAAGCACACTGGGCAACAAAGTCAGGGCAAAGCCCAAAGCACCCACAAAATCGCGCTGCCGCACGCGCTCGAGCAGAAATCCCATTTGGAACTTGCGGTAACCCATAAACAATTCGTCGCCGCCCTGCCCGCCCAATAACACCTTGACCCCCTGCCGCCGCACCTCGGCGTAAACCAAATTTTGGGCCATGATGCTGGTGCTGGCAAAGGGCGCATCTTGGGCCTCGAGGGTGTCCCACAATAGTTTGTGCCAATCGGGATTTTTGCCCACTCCAATGTAATGCGCCTCGATCCCCGTTTGCTGGGCCAACTGCGCCACCAATGGCCCCTCTGAACGCAAATCCAGCGGATCGCCAAAGGTAAAACCCTTTACTTTGCCGTGCAGCTCGCTTGCCACTCGAGTGATACTGGAACTGTCCAGCCCCCCACTCAGGCTCACCCCCACAGGCACATCCGCACGCAAGCGCACATTCACCGCTCGAGTGAGTTCTTGCAACACCATCTGGGTCAGTGCTTCGTCGGAATATCCTTGTAAACTGTAGGCCAATTGCTCGGCCCGCTCCGCAAGGTGATAATACCTGTGCGATTGACTCGAGTTAGAGGTATTTAAATCCAACTTCAAATCCAACTCGAGCCAACATCCCCCCTCGAGGACTTTTAAACCGTGATACTGCGACAAATCGGTATCATCTTCAAAGAGCCAATACCGAATTCCTTTGGCAACATACTCGAGGTTGGGTTTTAAATCAAAATATTGAGCGATTCCCTTTCCACTCGAGGCAAATAAAAATTCATTGCCCTTTTGTGCATAAAATAAGGGTTTAACCCCAAAGCGGTCTCGAGCCAAATAAACTTTTTGAGCATCTTTGTCAAACAGCGCAAAAGCAAACATCCCATTCAACCGCTCGAGCGCCCCCGCTCCCCAGCGCTTCCACGCCTCGAGCAAGACTTCGGTGTCGCCCGTAGTTCTAAAGATATGCCCCAAACCTTGCAGTTCCCGTTTCAGCTCGAGGTAATTGTAAATCTCACCGTTATAACTGATACAAAAACGTTGTTCACTATCATTTTCAGAGTCCCACATCGGCTGATGTGAGGCTGCGCTCAAGTCCAAAATACTCAGGCGGTTATGTCCAAAAAGCACCTGTGGATCAATCTGCTCGAGGGCGCGAAAATCTGGCCCGCGTGCATTTTGCTGCTCGAGGATGGTACGAAGGGGTGCTTCGCTAATTTGTCCAATCATTCCCGCGATTCCACACATGGATTACGACCCCCATTAGCGCATTTTACGCCAAGTGGCGACCAAAATCAGAATGCTAAAGCTACTCAAAATGGCTCGAGGCCAAAAACCCCAGGCCAAGCTGATCAGTACCAGAAGTACCGCGATCCCCACCATAGGGAGTAAAAATCGAGCATATGGAATGTGGTAATACTGCTGTCCCCACCATACATAACTTCCAACGACTAGGGTACTGCTGATCAATGTGGCATAAGCCGAACCCAGCAAACCCCAGTGGGGGATACCCCAATAATTCAAGCCAAGATTAAGCAATGCGCCTGCGATATTGAGTAAGGCAATTTCACGGCTTCGTTTGGCAATGCCTAAACCTGGGGCAAAAACATACATCCCTGCAATGATCACTGCTCCTGTGAGCAAAGGGATTAAAACACTACCGCTGGAGTAGCTAGGCGGGGCAATTAAAGCCATGATTTCAGGGCTAAGTATACTTAGTATGAACCATAAGGTAAGCATAATGGATAAAAAGCGACTGAAAATTTTAGAAATCTCCCTCGGCGTTTCGTCTTTGGCATAGTGGGTATAAACCAGAGGGGTTAATGCACCTTGAAAGCTCGAGATCACCAAGCTCACGCTCGAGGCAATACGGTAGGCTGCTGCATAGATTCCCACATCCTCAAGGGATAAAAATGCTTTGATCATTAGGCGGTCTACATAGAGTGCAACCCAAACCCCAATACTGGAAAAAACCAAAGGGCTAGAAAAGCGCAACATCTCGAGCAACTTGGTTTTATTCCATGCCCAAGCAAAAGCATCTCGAGCATAATAAGTAGCGATTAGCAATCCAGTCGCCAGACCAACCGCTTGAGACCAAAGCAACCCTAAAAGACCCTGCTTTAAGATGAGTAAAGATATGAAAATGGCTAAAATGGTCGCTAACCCACTGGCAATACTTGAGAGGGCATAGGCTCGAGAGCGCAACTGCCACCGTAGTTGATTTCGCATAAAATAATAGAGTGTATTTAAGCCCATGTTGAGTAGATTCCAAAGCCAATAGATCAGATATTGAGATTGACCTAGTAGGCTACTGGTTAGTGATTGTGAAAAAAATAGCCCTACCGTTAAAGCTAAACCAAAGATTAAACAAGTAAACATAAGTGCGGTAGAAGCATACTCAATTTTCTCTCGAGCATCTGCTTCAGGAAAGAATCGCGCCAACGCTTGGGAAACCTCGAGCGCTACTGTTAAGTTTGCCAAAGTGGAAATTAAAGTGAGCAGCTCGAGTAAACCATACGACTCAGGGGAAAGCACTCGAGTGTAAAGGGGTAGGAGAATAAGGTTTAACCCTCCCGAGAATAGGCTCGAGAGCGCATATATTAAACCATCTCGAAAAAAGCGTTGCATTAGGAGCGAATGAGGTCTAAGATTTTTTGCTCGAGCTGGGGTTTATCCGAGAGTTGTAGAGCAGATACTCCTTTTTGAGCTATCATATCTTTTAATATTTTTTTATATTCCAATAAAGATAGTCCGTAGCCTTGGATGTAGTCAATTTGATTTGGGTCATACCACCAGTCATTAGGAATTATATCTTGGATAACTTGGAGTATTCTGGCAGCAACTTGATGAGCTTGCCAGCGCTCGAGGACAAATTGCTGTGCTTGTTTTCCTAATTTCTCTCGAGCTTCTCGGTCCAAAATGAGATGTTCCAGTGTTTTCTCGAGGTCATCGGGGTGACAAAGCGCGGTGGGCGGGATATTTGATGGGTCAACACCCCAATCTTCATCTCGAGAGTAGCTCCCAACCAGTGCAGGCTTACCTTGATAAGCGGCTTCCGTGGCGAAGGTTGCCATAGGAGTATCTGAATAAAGTTGATCGATAATTATATCTGCTCGAGCAATTTCCGCTAAAACTTCCACATTTGGTCTGTTTAAAATCTCAATCCAATCAAAATTTAAGCCTTTTGCTTTCAATTTTTGTACCACAAGTCTAAATTGATCAGTTCCTTTTGATTCTGGGTGAGAGGGCGAATGGAGTAGACGAACTTTGGAATTTTGTTGTGAATATAATAAATCTACAGACAAATCAGATTTATGTTTAGGGATTTGAGTTGGGACACCGATTTGTAGCCAAGGAATAAACTTTCGGGTATGTAATTGTGAACTTGCAGGATGACTGATAATTACGTCGGCATATTTTTCGACTTGCTCGAGTAATTTCTTTTGTGCCTTGGTACGGCCCATACACTCAGTAATACTGGGTTTGGGTATACGCAGAAGTACGGCTCCATCCATATAAGTTGGTCTCGAGTCGCTACCATGAAAAACCCAAATCACTTTTTTCTTGAGTAGTCGCAGTACAGCTAAATCATAACCACCCCATAAAAATGAGGTTCGAAAACCAAATATAAAAGTGTCAAATTTTAGTATAGACCAAAAAAAAAGAGGAATGAGTAAAATTTGCTGCAAAGAAAACCAAAATATTCTAGACTTTCCAGATTTAGATAAAGACCGTCCTTTAATTGTCATGTCTAGTAATTTAAAGAATACAGTATTATTGGCTACGTTTGTTTTTTGATATTTATAACCTGTTAAATCTATAAAAATACTTTGAATTCCAAGCTGGATAAACTCTTTTTGAAGCTGGGTATAATAGCCTGCAACTTCGGTGAAACCCATAAAAATTTTCAAGTATCCTCTCCTTCGATTTCAACTTTGCCTATCACTCGAGCAGGGTTTCCAAATGCTTTATATCCTGCGGGAATATCTTTTAAAACTAGGCTATTGGCTCCAATTACACAGCCGTCTCCAATAGTTACACCTTTAGCAATCACAGTATTGGGGCCAATATAACACCTCGAGCCAATTTTGGTAGGTGCGTGATCGATGGCTCGAGTTTTCCCCGATAATACACGGCGAACGGTATCATGGGTATAGATTTGCACTCCTGCTGAAATATCACAGTATGACCCAATCTCGAGACCGCCAGAGCCATCCAGCAAAGTAAAAGGGCCGATCCAAGTGTGTTCCCCAACGCGAACATTGCCTAATACAAGCGAGCTGTCATAGATGCTCGAGCCTTTGCCAAATCCCAACAATTCCGCTTTTTCCCAACGATCTACTAAGTAATCTGCCCAAGGTAAAGTGCGCTGCCATTTGCTATTTACTTCGTTTTGCCGCTCGAGCCAAAGTTGTTTCAACCTCTGTCGTAGCTGATCGAGTTCATGATCTATATTTGCTTTTGAGTCAGCCATAAAAAATCAATTATGCTTGAGAATTTCTAAAATATTTGAAACAACGCTATGTTGTTGCTCGAAGGTAATTCCTTCAAATAAGGGGAGTGTCAGCGCTCGAGCAAAGACGTGATCGGCAATCGGGAAATCGCCCTCAGCATAACCATAACGGCTACGATAATAACGAGTCAGCGGCATATGCCACGTTCCAATATTGGTTTCGATCCCTCGAGCTTTAAGGGTTGCGATCAAGCTCGAGCGCTGGTGAGCGTACTGCGCTGGAAGCAAAGTAACGTAGGACTGATAAACATGCTCGCTATTTTGAGCAACTCGAGGGGGTTGTAATGGTGAATCTTTAAGTAGATCATCGTAAACTCGAGCCGCATCTTGGCGAGCTTTTACGATCCGCTCGAGTTTAGTCATCTGACTCAGGCCCAACGCACCTTGAAATTCGGTCATTCGGTTATTAAAACCAGGTAGCACAAAATCTACCCCACTTGCATCAGGGTCTTGCCCATGATTGCGGAGTACCTTGAGTTTCCAAGCAATTTGGTTGTCTGAAGTGGTAATTGCCCCACCTTCACCTGTGGTAATTGCTTTGCGAGGGTGAAAACTAAAACACCCCATGATACCCCAACTCCCAGCGGCCCGCCCCTCGAGCTTCGCAGCTAAAGCACATGCCGCATCTTCAACTACAGGAATACCGTAGGCATTTGCCAACTCGAGAATACGGGGCATATCTGCCATTTGCCCAAAGGTATGCACAGGCATAATAGCCTTCACTCGAGCTTTCATGGCAGGGTTTTGCATTAAACGATCCAAGACTTGCTCAAGCGCCAAAGGACACATGTTAAAAGTGTCGGGATCAATATCCACAAATACGGGCTGAGCTCCACATAACTCGATAATATTGGCAGTGGAAACCCATGAATACGCAGTCACTAAAACCAAATCTCGAGGCTGAACATCGAGAGCAAGAAGGGTCATTTGTAAGGCAGCCGTGCAGTTGGTAACTGCTACCGCATTTAAAGTTTGCGAGACTCGAGCAATCTCATGTTCAAAAGTGGCTACCTGTGGCCCTTGAACCAGATAGCCACTTTTTAATACCGCTTCAACGGCATCAAAATCACTCTGATCTAAACTGGGAACGGTGAGTCGAATCATAAGGGTATTTGGGTGCGGTAAAAATCAGCGGTACGCTGAATCCCTTCTTCTAGATCTACTTTGGCCTCAAAC
>JANYFS010000077.1 GCA_025359705.1 Deinococcales bacterium
AGATCATTTGGTCAATGGCACGGCCCTCAAGGGAAATGCCACAACCTGGTATTTGGACATCCCCGACAATGCCACCCTCGAGCAGGTTTTGCCACAGCTCGAGACCATCACGCAGCCCTATACCCTGTTTGTGGGCGCAAAAGTGAGGCAGGAAAAACTGAAGGCGCTCGAGGAATCTGCCCCGCAATATGCCAGCATTGGGGTACTGCTCGAGGGGAAAAACAATGCAGTGGCACTGAAAAAAACGCTCGAGGCAGGTTTGGGCCATCCAGTCAACTTTGTGCATGATTTGGGGGGCGCAAAGGTAAAAGCAGCGGGCTTTACCTTGGGGTTTGGCATCCACACAGGTTTGCTCGAGGCTGCACCCAACGCACTTGCTTTAACTTCCTTTGAGGATTTGGCTGAAGGCTGGAAGCAGCACAGTGCTTCACAAAATGCTGTGGTGTTGCAGCCGCTAAACAGCAGTAAAGCGGTGGCCCTCGAGCCGTATCAGTTTGGGCATTTAAAACTGGTGCTGCTGCGCGGTGGGAGGCCCGTTTCGGAAAAATGGGGGCATCGCAGTGGGGTGGGGCAATTTGTGCGTGCTACGGGGGCGGTGGGCGGAATCAACGGCACTTTTTTTGTAGACTCGAGGTTACGCGGCACCGATGTGACCATGTTGGGGCCAGTCAAGGGTGAAAATGGGCGCTTTGTTGCCGAGTATGATGCCTACCGCCAAAAGCGGATCGAGGGGCGGCCTGCGGTGTTTTGGGGGCCGTCCAGCATTGGTTTTGCATCATTCCAACCTGATTCGATGAATTCGCTCGAGCGCTTTAAAACCCTGATGCCCGATGTGGAAAATGTTTTTGTGGCAGGAGCTTGGATGGTACATGGCGGCAAAGCCTACAGCACTGCCGAACTGCGCCGCTATGCTACCTCAGATTTTTGGCAAATTCGCCCTCGCGTGTTTATGGGTCTGGATGCTCAAAACCAAGTGGTACTGTGCGCCACCCAAACCCCCACTTCTACGGATCATTTGGCTCAAATTGCGGTGAAATTGGGCCTCAAAGAAGCGGTTTTGCTGGATTCGGGATATTCCACTTCTTTGATTTACGGCACACAGGTGCTGGCAGTAGGTCACAAAACTCGAGCGGTACAATCGCGCCCCGTCCCACACGCTATTGTGCTGTTTAATCCCAGCCCAAAGATGGTTCAAGCGTCGTCTAAGCCATCTAAACCCAAGCTGTAATCCAAGCAGTGTTCTAAAATCCCGCGTTTCTCGAGTTCCCCCTCGAGTTCGCGGCGTTTTTTGCTAGAGATGCCCAAAACCAGCAAGGCAAGGCCACCCTGTACCTCGAGCAGTAAGGCATTTAGGCCGCGCCGTTCGCGCCATAGCACAACCAATGCCTCCAACGATGGTTTTCGCTCGAGGGGGAAAATCCAAGAGGCATCGCTGGGGGCATTATCGGTGAATGGTTTTTTGAGTGTGTTGGGCTTTTTCATTTCTCTCAACTTTTCAGCGTTGGCTCGAGCTTAAAGCAAACCAGGACGGGTTTGAAACCCGCCCCTGCTGTAAACATCAAAAAAATTGTTTATTTGGTCTGGTTTATTTCAGTGCCTCGAGCATTCCAAACACACTCTCGAGTACCAAAGCCGCACCCCCGACCAAAGCACCATTGACATTGGGCTGACCGCAGATTTCTTGGATGTTGTCGGGTTTGACACTACCGCCATACTGAATCACGATTTGGCTGGCAAAGGCGGGGTACAACTGCTCGAGGCTGCCCCGAATGGCGCTTGCCATCTCTTCGGCATCGGCTGCGGTAGCGGTTTTGCCAGTGCCAATGGCCCAAACGGGTTCGTAGGCGATGACTAAATCAGCAGCGCTAGCAATTTCTACACCTGCCAAAGAATTTTTCAGGCTCTCGAGGGTGAAGGCCACATGGCTTCCCGCTTCACGGATCTCCAGCTTCTCCCCTACGCAGACAATCGGCACAATCCCATGCTCGAGGGCTTTTTTGGCCTTGGCTGCCACGGTAGCGTCCGATTCCCCGTGATATTCACGGCGCTCGCTATGTCCCACAATCACATATTTCACGCCCACATCTTTGAGCTGCACCGCGCTGGTTTCGCCGGTATACGCCCCAGATTCGTGTGGGCTGATGTCCTGTGCGCCCAAAAAGGCGGTGGAGCCGTACATTTCCGAGGCGACTTGCGACAAGGTGATCGCTCCTACCATAACCGCGAGTGCAGTACCGGTTTCGGGCATTTCTTCTTGCAAACGCTTGGCCCAAGCTGCGGCTTCGGTGGGGGTTTTGTTCATTTTCCAGTTGAGGGCCAGTAAGGTTTGGGGTTTATTCGAGATCGTAGACATAACGGGTATTTTAAGGGATGAGCCACTCGAGCGCTTCATTTTTTTATAGACAGCCTCGAGTTGGTTATCCGTTGTTCGTTGTCCGTTTTAAAAAGCTATTTCAGAGCTGCCAACACCTCGAGGGCCACCCGTTCGCCCGTTTCAACTGCGCCTTCCATATAGCCTGCCGCCTCGATGGAAGTATGCTCGCCGCAAAAATACAGCCGCCCCACTTTTTCGCCTTCGGCTCCGCGAATGCTGGTGTATTGCCCAGGCAAATAGCACTGGTAGCTGCCCTGCACCCAAGGTTTGCTGGGCCAGAAAAAGCGCTCAGCTTGCCCGCTGTATTGGGCTTTGCTGCTAGGGTAAACCCGCTCGAGCGCATCTACAAAAGTTTTGGCCTGATCGGTGGGTTTGTTTTTGCCTACCTCGAGGCCGTGTTTGCCGCCCACAAAATTGACCATCACCCCTTTGGCACTTTTCTGCCCCCGCGTGGTGTCCCAGGTAGTTTGGTAGCCCAAATCACTGAAGGTGCTGCCGCTCGAGCCGAGTTCACGCCACACGGGTCGGTTGTAGCCCACAAACAGCTTGGCATTGGTTCCGTAACCCAGTGTGTTGATCGCCAGCCGCTTGGCTTGGGGCAGTTCCAGATCCATTTCCACTTGGCGCAGCAAGGTAAAAGGCAGAGCTAGAATGACATGATCGGCCTCGAGCTGTTTGCCCGAAGAAAAATGTAGCACAAACCGCCCACTCGAGCGCTGTGAAATCGCCTCGAGCGCCATACCGGTTTGAATTTGGCTGTTCAGATTGCGGCCCAGTTTAACCGGAACCGCGCCACTGCCCTCTTTGATGTGGTAGCGCTCGTCGCTTTCGCCATAAATTTGGAATTTCTTTTGCTCTAGGCCAATCAGGGCAAACAGATTTAAAACCGATTGTTCCTCTGGCTCGAGGCCATATTCGGTGGTGTAGGCCAGTTTGAGCATGGCCTTGATCGGATCTTGGGCTTCGACTTGATCCAGCCACGAGGAGATTGAAAAAGCGTCTAAAAACCGTGCGGCTTCGCTGGGATTTTGGTACGTGACGGTTTCCTCGAGCGAATCCACCGCATTTTTAAGCGCGGGCAAGAGTGGGCGCAATGCCGCTACCATCTCGGCTTGGCGGTAGCGCTGCCCACCAAAATGCCACAGCTCTGGCTCGAGGGCATTTTTGCGCTCAAACTCCGCCAAATCGGTCAGATTCAGCCCCAATTCTTTGACCAAACCTTGCAAACGCAAATGCCCCGAATCCACCAATTCCCCGCCCCACTCGAGGGTTTCCCCGCCCCCAAACACATTGTAGCCACTGAACATCCGCCCACCCACACGGCTCGAGGCTTCATAAATATCGGCAAAAACCCCGCGCTGTTTCAGGCGGTAGGCCGCCACCAAACCCGCTGTGCCGCCGCCCACAATGGCAATTTTTTCTTTAGTTTTGATCGGCTTGGCAAGGCCAGCACCCATCAGCAGGCTGGGTACCAATACGGAGGTTGCTTGCAAAACCTGACGGCGGGATATTTTTTGGCCCTCGAGTCGCAGATTTGGGTTTTTGTCGTGTTGTTCGGCGTTTAAAGTAGCTCGAATAAGGGATTGCAGCGCACGAAACAGCTCGGTTTTAGCCATGCCCTATTGTGCCATATTGTGGTGTTCCCTCGAGTGATATTTTTAGCTCGAGGTGTTGGGCCTTGCACTCTTTTCAGCAAGTTCGGTGGTGTAGAGTTGCATTCCTCTAGCTTGATAATTGGCAAGCGCGGCGGGGTGATCCAAAGTGCAGGTATGCACCCACACTCGAGTCACACCAGGCAAGGCCCAGGCTCGCTCGAGGGCTTGGGTCAACAACCAGCCGCCCAGTTTGTGGCCCAAGAACTGGGGCAGCAGGCCAAAATACTGAATCTCCACACTGCCCCCCACTTGCTCGAGGTTGAAATAACCCACGGGGGTTCCGCGCAAATAGGCCACGGTGGTATGAAATTCGGGCTTGCTACAGACCTCGAGCCACTGGGCATCCGTCCAAGCTGCGCGGTCTGTCCACTGCCACGCCTTACCCACTGCGCCATACAAAAACCGTTGCAGATCCGCCGAGGGGATTTCGGCATCTATCAAGGTCAAGCCCCCTTGCGGGGCAGGTTTAGAGCGTATGGCTCGAGGGGAAAGTTGCTCGAGGTAGTAGACCATGACAGGATTCAGCATGGAAATTATTCTAGCTCGAAATAATAGAGCGCTTGCTCGAGTCCTTCGATAACTGAAATGATGCCGTGTTTATAGCTGTCGGAAAAATCATGACTCCTCGAGCTGATAAAGATAAACCGCAGAGCGTGAAGAATGGTTTGCACCTCGAGTTTAGAAAGCGTAATGGATCGACGCTCTTCAAACTCACGCCAGCTTCTTTCATTTATTTTTTCGATGGAATTCGCAAAATCTACATCATAGCCATAGTGTTTAATCAGTTCTCTCAGTACCTGACACTTTTTGTATAGCCTAAAAACAAGGTATAGAATTAGTTTTTAGATAATTCATCTAAAATCAATGAATACCGTTCTAGTTCAAATCCCG
>JANYFS010000136.1 GCA_025359705.1 Deinococcales bacterium
GCCATTCCTTGATCCAACTACACAAAAAAAGACTGGGGATACCCCAAGAAAAATTTGCAATGATTAGCAGCAATAGGGGAAAGAGAAAAAAACCCGCGAAGTCGGGAAGCTCTGCATCAGGACTTAGAAACAAAGCCCCAAAAGGGATTAGAGCCATGATACTTAGCCCCCATCCCATACCTAAGCAGACTGCGATCAGTGATAGGGATGTGTTAGGTTTATCGGCGGTATTTTTCATAAAATACCCTCCGCTTATATTGCTTTTTGCTTAAATATCAAGATACAACGCAGCTCGAGGCAAGTATAGGGACATTTGACAAGCGGAAATCTACTCGAGGGCATCTCGAAACACGCTCAAAACTGACAAATAAAGGGGGGGAACCCCATCCGAAAGCCAAACCCCGTTGCTCGAGCAGTAAAACAGATACCCCGCTTGGTGCATGTTTTGGGCCGCCACCACCAAAATCACGGGCTTTCCATACCTCGAGCCAACCGCGTTGGCGGTATGGATTTCGCTCGAGAGGTGAACGTGGTGGCGGCTCATTCTCTCGAGGCCACTGCTTAGGATGCTTTGCACGCGGTCTGTTGCCGTGCCGTGATATAAAACCTCGGGGGGTTCTACTGGCTCGAGCTGAAGATCCACAGGCACACTGTGGCCTTGGTTGGCCCGAATTTTGCTGTGGCTGGGGTCGAAGGAAAAACGCTGCTTGTCGTTGTGTTCCACCACATGCTCGAGGGTGGCCCAATCCAATACAAAACCTTTGCGCTCAAAGGCAGCCAGCAGGGTGTCCACCAAAACCCATCCCCCAGGCTCGAGGGTTAGGCCCAAGGCTTGGGGCTTGTGCCGTAGGTGTTTGGACAGCATTTTGCTGATTTTGATAACCTGATCTGAAGTGTAAATATCCATAGTGCCAGTATGAAACAGCAGTACGCTCGAGGGAATCGCCAAATGGCTTAATTTAAGTACCTCCCATGTCAGATTTTAGAGATTTTCTAAATCTGACAGCGACCAACGGGAGTAGGGGCGGCCCAGCCCGAGAGGTGCTGTAGTTGGGCCAAGACAAAAGAAGTTCCTATCAGTGACGTGGAAGATTTCGAGCTTTGCTAGAATATCTGAAACATAGCTAGGAGGAACTTGGCTATTGGCTGGCTATTTTGTGGATAATAGAGCTGACCTTAAACCCATCGTTTTTGTCCTAATCTTTCCAACTTTAAACTTTCCAAAGGTGATGTGACCTGTTGATGTCAAACCCACTTTTTCAACTTTTATCCACCACCGATCCCCAACTTGCCCGCTTGGGAATACTTGCCGAGCGCTATTTGCTCGATGATCCCAATACAGCTTTGCTCAAGCTGCGGCAATTTGCCGAGTTGCTGGCCCAAAGCGTATCCGCTCGAGCGGGAATTCCTGCGGTGCAGGGGGCCAGCCAGTATGACCTTTTGCGAAATCTCTCGAGGGAAGGGGTTTTGCCCCAGCAGGTTTTCACGGTGTTCGACACCGTGCGGCGCGAAGGAAATGCCGCTAACCATGCGCTTCAGGGGGATGAGGCTCGCGCTTTGGATGTACTCAAGTTTTGCTGGATTTTGGGGGTGTGGTATGTGCAAACCTTTGTGGATGCGGGCTACCGCTGTGACGAATTTGTAACTCCTGCACCCACCGCCACCCTCAGCCGCCTCGAGCTGGAACAGTTGCGCCAAGAGGTGGAAACCGCCAAAGAAGAAGCCCAACGTCACCTTAAGGCACTGGAGGCCCAAGCCCCTTTGCTCGAGCGGGCCAAGCTGTTGCGGGCTTCCGAGCAAGCCGCTAAAGCATTGCCACTGAATGAAAACCAAGTCCGCAAGCTGATTGATCTTCAGCTCGAGGCTTTGGGTTGGGAAGTGGATTCGCGGAATCTGCGCTATGCCAAAGGTACGCGGCCCGAGAAGGGAAAAAATAAAGCCATTGCCGAGTGGCCCACCCAGTCTGGCCCCGCCGACTATGTGTTTTTTGTGGGTTTGTTGCCCGTGGGTGTGGTGGAGGCCAAAAAGCAAGCCGCCGATGTTGCGACTGCGCTCGAGCAGGCCAAAAGGTACAGCCGTGATTTCCAGCCCTCGAGCCTGTCTGAACGATCACTCGAACTACAACTTTTAGGTGGGCCGTGGGGGGAATATCAGATTCCGTTTGTATTTGCCAGCAACGGCAGACCCTACCTTAAGCAACAACATACCCAAAGCGGGGTGTGGTTCCGCGATGTGCGGCGCAGCCAAAACCCTGCTAAGCCTTTGGGCGGTTGGTACAGCCCCGAGGGTTTGAGCAACCTGCTAAAAATGGATTTGAACGCGGCGGAAAGCAAGCTCGAGCAGCAACCCTTCGACTACGACTTTCAATTGCGGCCTTTTCAGGTGGCGGCAATTAAGGCGGTTGAACAGGGAATCCAAAGCGGGCGGCGGGAAATGCTGCTGGCAATGGCGACAGGGACGGGCAAAACCAAAACCTGTATCGCTCTGGTTTACCGCTTGCTCAAAGCCCAACGTTTTGCCCGCATTTTGTTTTTGGTAGACCGCAGCGCCTTGGGCGAGCAGGCCGAAAATGCCTTCAAAGATACCCGTATGGAAAATTTACAGACCTTTGCGGATATTTTTGGCTTGCAAACCTCGGGGAGTGTGGCGCTCGAGGCGGGGAATTCGGTGCAGATCACCACGGTGCAAGGCATGGTGCGGCGGCTGATATACCCATCTGAGGGGAGTCCAGCTTTGGCGGTGGATGCTTACGACTGCATTGTGATCGACGAATGCCACAGGGGATACACCCTAGACCGCGAGCTAAGCGAAGTGGAGCAGACTTTTCGGGATGAGGCCGATTATGTTTCCAAATACCGTCGGGTGCTGGAGTATTTTGATGCGCTGAAAGTGGGCCTCACCGCCACCCCTGCGCTGCACACCGTGCAGATTTTTGGTGAACCCATTTACAGCTACAGCTACCGTGAAGCGGTACTGGATGGCTATTTGATTGATCATGGGCCACCCTTGCAAATTGTCACCGAGCTGAGCCAAGAGGGGATCAACTGGGCAGCGGGCGAAGAGGTGAAAATGGTGGACACCTCGAGCGGGGAACTGCTGCTGTACCAAACCCCCGACGATATTGGACTCGAGATTTCCAGTTTTAACCGCAAGGTGATCACTGAGGGCTTTAACCGCGCGGTCTGCCTCGAGCTGGCCCGCCATATCGACCCTGCCAGCTTGGAAAAAACCCTGGTCTTTTGTGCCAACGACGACCACGCCAGTTTGGTTGTCACCCTGCTGAAAGAAGCCTTTACCGCGCAATACGGCGAAGTGGATGACGATGCGGTGGTCAAGATTACCGGCAAGGCGGATGATCCCTTGGGCCTGATCAAGCGCTACAAAAATGAACGCCTCCCCACCGTGGCGGTGACGGTGGATTTGCTGACCACGGGCATTGATGTGGCCCAGATTTGCAATTTGGTTTTTTTGCGGCGGGTGGGTAGCCGAATTTTGTTCGAGCAAATGCTGGGCCGTGCTACGCGGCGTTGCGACCCGATTGGCAAGGAGATTTTTAGGATTTACGACGCGGTGCGGGCCTACGAAGCACTCGAGGAGTTTACCTCGATGAAGCCCGTGGTCAAAAACCCCAAGATCAGCTTTGCCCAGCTCGAGGGGGAATTGCTTTCCGCCAGCGACCCCGCCACGCTCGAGCTGGTACGGGAGCAGTTGACCGCCAAGCTGCAAGCCAAGCGTGGACACCTCAGCGAAAGCGCCCGCCAAGATTTTGCAGCGGTCAGCGGCATGACCCCCGAAGTTTTTGTGGAGACCCTGCGGAGCCAACCCCTCGAGGGTTTAGCCGCTTGGTACGGGGCATTTGCGGGATTGGGCGAATTTTTAGACCGCAAGAATCTGAGCAACGCCCGAACCCTGCTGATTTCCGAGCATCCCGACCAGGTGATTCACAGCGAATATGGCTACGGCAAAGCCCAACGTCCCCAAGATTACCTCGAGTCTTTTGCGGACTATTTGCGGCAAAACCAAAACCGCCTACCCGCACTTTTGGCCCTGCTGACCCGCCCCAGTGACCTCAAGCGCAGCGAGCTACGCAATTTAGTCCTCGAGCTAGACCGCGCCAACTTTACCGAGGCTATGCTGGAGAGCGCTTGGCGCGAAACCAAAGGGGTAGACATTGCCGCTCGAGTGGTGGGATTTATTCGGGGGGTGGCCTTGGCAGAACCGCTGTTGTCTTTTGAGGCTCGAGTGGACGCGGCCCTGCGCCGTATTCTATCCAGCCAAAATTGGAGCCAGCCCCAGCGCACCTGGCTGAGCCGCATTGCCGCCCAGACCAAAGCCAATTTGGTGGTAGACCGCGAAGCACTCGAGGATAAAGCGGGGGTATTTCAGCGCGAGGGGGGCAGCTATGACCGCCTGAACCGAATTTTTGAGGGGCATTTGCTCGAGGTCTTGCAGAAGTTTAATGCCGAAGTTTGGGCAGCGTGATGGTTAGTTTAGAGGTGAATGCTGTTTGAGGATTGGCTCGAGGATCGAAA
>JANYFS010000182.1 GCA_025359705.1 Deinococcales bacterium
GTTTTGGGGGCAGATAGGGTCATCACCATGCTCGAGAGCGGTGCAATCGTCACCGAAGTTTTGTTCTCGAGCGGTGCAGTTGATGCCTGCGCCCCCAAAACCTTGATCATCGACATGAGCAGCATTGCTCCAGCCATTGCCGAAGATCATGCCCAAATGCTGCTGGCACGTGGGTTGCGCTATATCGATGCGCCCGTTTCGGGTGGAACTGTTGGTGCAGAAAACGGCACTTTGGCGATTATGGCGGGTGGTCTCGAGCAAGATATTTTTGGCAGGGGCGCAGTCGTTTCTGCTTTTTCTGCTTTTCCCGTTTTTTCCGCTCTGGGCAGCGTAACCCATGTTGGCCCACACGGGCGAGGTCAACTTTGTAAATTAGTCAACCAAGCCATCGTTGCCATCACCATTGGCGCGGTTTCGGAAGGTCTGCTGCTTGCCACGCGGGGTGGAGCCGATCCCGAACAGGTTCGCAAGGCCATTATGGGTGGGTTTTGTCAAAGTCGCATCCTAGAGGTTCATGGTCAACGCATCCTCGAGCGGAACTTTACGCCTGGTGGCACGGTCAAAAATCAAATCAAAGACTTAAACGCGGTTCTTGAGGTGGCACATCGTTTGGGTTTGCAATTGCCCATGACCACTCGAGTACGTGAGCTGTTTATCGACCACGCCAATGCGGGCGGCGAAATGGACGATCACAGCGCACTCTATGTGCGGCTCGAGGGAATACAAGCCATAACAAGCTAAGTTCCTGCCAGCTAAGTTTCAGGGAGTCTCGCAAAGCTCGATCTTTCTTTCTTGCAAGACAGAAAGATTACACAGATCGCTTTGTTATGCCACTTTCTGAAAGCTTTCTTTCTTTCAATCTTTCTCACTCAAAAGATACTGCTCGAGGGCCGCATCCACCAAATCTTTCACTCGAGTGCGCTCGCTGCGGGGTTTGGTGTAGGCATGGAATTTTTCGGCAAAATGTTCGGGTAAAGGGTAGCTGGGGAAGGTCAGAGCGGGCAATTCCGCGAACTCGAGTTTGACTCGAGCGGGGATGTTTTCAACAGGATTGAGCAAGACATCCCCCTGTCCAATGTCGATCCCTCGAGGGCAAAAAAGGCTCGAGCGAACTGATCACCACCACGCCAGAGCATCCCTTCTATGTTTCCTCAATGGTAGAAAATACTCAAGGGGTAGGGCCACAACAACCCTCGAGACCGAAACCCTTGGGCCATGCAGACTTAAATGTGCATTGGGTAGGTGCAGAACACGTCTTGGAACTAAGACGGCACCTTGTAAGATACGGATGGGATGCAGTACGGCAGATCGCACTAAGCACCTAGATCCTCGAGATCGACCGATAGCTTGATCGCCGTGCTGTACAACCTCTTCAAAAAGTCCGAACGGCTGTCTTGACCCTAAAGCAGCACCTGTCTTGGCCCAACTGCGTCACCTCACGGGACGGGCCGCTTACGGGCTTGGTCGCTGTATGAACCTCGAGTTCGCTTTGCAAGGAAGAACTGTGTTGAAGAATATCCCCAGGAGACACACATGACCGAAGAATCTTTTATCGGTGTGGATGTTTGTAAAGCTCGCCTCGATGTGGTGATTCTGCCCACAGGTGAAGTCACTGCCTTCGATAATACCCAGGAAGGCATCCAGAAGTTCTTAAAGTACCTCCAAGATCACCGTCACGCTGATTACCTGTGAATACACAGGTGGCCTCGAGCAACCCTTATTGCTGGCCTGTACAGCAGCACATTTGCCCATTGCAGTAGTCAATCCTAAACAGGTTCGTGACTTTTCAAAAGCAATGGGTAAATATGCTAAGACCGACCGAATTGATGCCTTGATGTTGGCTGAGTTTGCTTCACGTATTCAACCCCCCATTACCATTCCAGACCGTGAAACCGTGCGTGCAATAGGGGCAATTACCGACAGACGTGCTCAAATTCTCGAGATGAAAACAATGGAGCAAAACCGTCTAAAAGCGACTCGAGATGTTGCTGCTCAGGAGAGCATTAAGATTGTGATTGCCTTCCTCGAGGAGCAAGTCAAAGGTTTAGAGGATCAAATCTCTAAATTGATAGATTCTGACTCAGAATTAGCAGCTCAGAATACGTTGTTACAAAGCACTCCTGGGGTAGGGCCAGTGATTGCAGCAACTTTAATCTCGAGTCTTCCTGAGTTGGGCCATCTACCCACTGCAAAATTGAGTGCTTTGGTGGGGGTAGCCCCTATGAACCAGGATAGTGGGGGACATCGAGGGGTGCGTAATATTCGGGGAGGTCGGGGCAATGTGCGAGCAGCTTTGTATATGGGAATACAGTCAGCAGTGCGGTGGAATCCTGCTTTAAAAGGGGTCTACACGCGTTTGGTGGAAGCTGGGAAACCCAAAAAAGTGGCGTTAATTGCGTGTGTACGGAAGTTGATTGGGATCTTGAACGCGATAGTTCGAGCTCGAGTCCCATGGGTTGATGTTACCCAACATCAACCTCATGGGACTTGACTTTTAACACGGCTGCTCACGGGCTGGGCCGCCCGCAAAAGAGCTGCTCGAGATATTGGGGGACAACTTTCAGGGTGTGCTGGTCACAGACCGTTTCAGCACCTATAACCACTCGATCTTCAATAATCGATCCAAACTGAATCTGCTTCATCCGCTGTATCGCCACCTCGAGTTGGCGTTGCTCGGTTTCATCCAGAATGGGCCAAATGGTCTCCGAGATGCCTTGCCGTCCTACCACTCGAGGCAGACTCATACTCACACCGTACTGCGGGGTAACGGCACTGACGGTCAGAACTTCATGGGTGTTTTTGAGGATGGCTTCGGTCACTCGAGTAACAGCCGCACCCACCCCACAGTGGGAACTGCCTATGGTGTGGTAGGATTGGTACTTGACCTGATAGGTGATTTCTTGTTGATCCAGTGGATTCCAAGAGATATTTTTATTTTTTAGGTACTCGAGTAGCGGAATCCCCGCCACATTAATGCTCGACCACAGCACTGTACCTAAAATTCCTTCTGCACCAATCACCAAACCTTGAATATTATGCGAATCCAGCCCCAATTTTTTGGCAATTGTCGTGTGTAGGACGGCAGTCTGGAGCATCGTTCCCACCCCAATCACTTGGCTGGCTTTGGACGGCTCCAAGAGATTCACCACATATTGGGTTAAAGTATCCACAGGCTGACTCGCCATTACAATCACCGCATGGGGCGCATTTTTAACGATTTCAGGAACGATTTCTTTAAGCATTCGGCGGTTTTCCTCGAGGACCGATTTGCTGTTCCCTCCCTCGAGCATACGGCTGCCAGCGGCAATAATCACCACTTTGCTGCCGCTCATCATCTCAAAACTGCCACTTTCGATGTGAATATTGCTGAGCAACGCGGTACTTTGGGCCTGATCGTTAGCTTGAGCTATAGCTAAACTCAAGTCGGCATCAATTAATAGCAGTTCATCACAACTCGCTCGACAGGACAAGGTCTGAGCGCACGCTGCTCCCACTTTTCCGATTCCAATGATAGTCACTTTATTCATGTGTGGTTTCCTTTTCTTTTTTAGTTAACCTGAGTTCGGGTTAAAGTTATTTGCGAACTCAAAAGTAAGTTTTCTAGTTTTTGAACGCAAATTTCTTGGATTTCTGGATGATTTCGAGCGAAATGGCTCCATTTTTAACCCAAATTTGGTTCCAAATGGCTTCGCAACTCGAGTCGCGTGCTTATCCCGAACTTGGGTTAGTTAGATTTGCTATATTATTATACAACACTTAGCAGTAAGAATAAATACACCTTCTGAGCTGCTCAGGGCAAACGCACTAACATTCTTTGTCCCAGACGCAAAACGTTATTACAATCGTCGATTTTACACGATATTCTTTGCACCTAAATTCGCTCACAATGCGAA
>JANYFS010000185.1 GCA_025359705.1 Deinococcales bacterium
CCCATCACCAGCGGGCTGACCGTGCGGGCTGCCACAATTTGGTCATGATCGACGTGGGTGACGACAATTCCATACGCTCCGCGCACTTCACGCAGGGCCAAACGCACCGCATCCTCGAGGTCGCCGCAGTATTTTTCTTCAATCAGGTGGGCCAGCACTTCCGAGTCGGTTTCGCTATGAAAAATGTGACCACGCAGCAGCAAACCTTCTTTCAGTGGCAAATAATTCTCGATGATGCCGTTGTGAATGATCACCAATTTACCGTCTTCGGTGGCGTGTGGGTGCGCGTTGACATCGTTGGGCAAGCCGTGGGTGGCCCAGCGGGTATGCCCAATCCCCATATGCCCCAGCAAGGGATGATCCAGCAATTCAGCTTGCAAAAAGCTCAGCTTCCCCGCCTTCTTCCGCACCTCGAGCCGATTCCCCACCCGCACTGCAATACCCGCGCTGTCGTAACCACGGTACTCGAGCTTAGCCAAACCATTGATCAACACTTCTTGAGCGTTGCGATAACCGATATATCCGACGATTCCACACATAGTTGTCTTCCTTTGTCATTATGGCGATGAGGCCATCTGAAATAATTCGCCTCGAGGGGAGAGCAGTTGTCCGTTTAAAGCACAGTTCATGCTCGAGATAACAAACAACAGAGTAAACAACAAAGCTTTAGAACAAAAAAAACGATCAAAAAAGTAAGTCTAAACCTACCCTCAATCTCGCCCTCTCGTTTTCTCGCCCTCTCGCCCTCAATCCCTTACCAGTCCAACCAGAGAGTCCACGCAGTTCATTTGCGTGTCTCTTGTTTCGTTTATATTCCCAGAGCGGCTAGCCCTCTATTTTGCCTGATTGGGTGTTATCGTCACGTCGCCGTGTCGCTTATGGCCCAACTTCACTCTCTCGAGCGGGGAAGGGTAAGGCAAATCTACCCTCGAGGTATCCGCAGATTGTTCGCTCACCTCGACCTCGTTTTCTGGATGTTGTGGTTTTGCTGGGCAATAAAAAGCCACACCTCAAAACCTCCAGACCTTGCGCTGCCCTGCTTTTCCGCTTTGTGCGCCGTTCCTCCCTCGAGCCAGAGTTGCGCGGCTCATGATCGGATACTATAGCACGCCTCTCGAGAGTGTATTGAGTAAAGTGTGTAATTTTCGATCACTTAATGGATGCTATGCTCTCGAGTATGACCCCCGCCAAAAATCCCCTCGAGCCACCTTTTTGGAATCGCCTCGAGCGGTCTGAGCGCATTTTGCTGGCGGGAATGGGTGGGGGCTTTGATGTGTTTTGTGCTTTACCTTTGGCCCATGCACTGCGGCAAATGGGTAAAACTGTTTTTCTGGCGAACTTTTCTTTTACGGGTTTGTCCATGACCACTATCCCGCCGATGTGTCCTGGACTGTACCCTGTGACCGCCAAAGACCACTCGAGCCTGAGTTATTTTCCAGAGCTGTATTTGGCCCAGTTTTTGGCCCAACAGGGCTGGGAAACCTCGATTTATTCGTTTGAAAAACAGGGCTATCACACGCTGCTCGAGGGCTACCAATTTTTGCAAAACCTGCTCGAGCCAGACACCATTGTGCTGGTGGATGGCGGCACCGATTCGCTGATGCGCGGCGATGAATTTGACCTTGCCACCCCTGAAGAGGACGCGTTGAGTTTGGCTGTGGTGGACGCGCTGGTGGGGCCAAAGCAAAAGCTGATGGCCTGTATTGGCTTTGGGGTGGATACTTTTCATGGGGTTTGTCATGCCCATTTCTTGGCTTCGGTGGCAGCCCTAACTCGCTCTGGACATGCTTTGGGAACCTTTAACCTGCTGCCCGAACAACCCGCCGTGCAGTTTTACCGCCAAGCCCTCGAGTATGCCCATAGTCACATGCCAGACCGCATCAGCATTGTGAATAGCTCGGTGCTGGGCGGCATTGTGGGTGACTTTGGCAATATGCACTATACAGACCGCACCCAAGGCGGCGAGCTGTTTATCAACCCCCTGATGGGTTTGTATTGGACGTTCGACCTCGAGGGAGTGGCCCGCCGCAACATGTACCTCGAGCGCCTCCGCAAAACCCGCAATTTTTCGGAGGTGTGGCTAGCCATTCGGGAATTCCGTAGCTCCCTCGAGCAGATTAAAGTTTGGAAGGATCTACCTTTTTGAAAAAATCTTGAGGGGAAATGTAATGAACAATCTCGAAGAACTCAAAACCCGCGCCCTAGCACTGGTGGCCCAGATTCCGCCCTCGAGGGTGATGACCTACGGGCAAATTGCCTCACTGGTGGGATTTCCTGGCTACGCTAGACATGTGGGACACCTGCTCAACGGCATCTCCGAACAGGGGGGGGAGACGTTGCC
>JANYFS010000465.1 GCA_025359705.1 Deinococcales bacterium
GTGATCCAGTGGGAAAATACCCGCAAAAACGCTGCTGTAAATGTCTTCGCTGTACTTGCCATCGATCACCACTTGGCCCGTGCCGGTTTTGCCCCCCAAGCTGTAGCCCGCAATGCTGGCTTGTTTGGGTATGCCTTCCTCCACAATGTAGGCCAAAATCTTTTTAACCTTGTCGGTGGTTTCGGGGCGCAGCACCTGTAGGGGCGGCATGATTGGTTCACCCGCAATTAAACGCGGGGCAATGTATTTTCCGCCACTGGCAATGATGTTATAGCCCGTGGCAACTTGCAGGGTGCTGGTGGAAAGCCCTTGCCCAAAGGAGTTATTGACCCGACCAATCAGCCCCCAGCTTTGCCAATCTTTGAGCTTGCCCTTGGCAGCAAAAACATTGCCCAAATCGGGGCGGGTTCCAAACCCATAGCTCGAGAAGTAGCTATACAAGCGTTGCGGAGGGTAATTGTCCACCAAATGGCTCATGCCTACATTGCTCGAGTAACGCAAAATACCGTACAAATCCAAATTGTTGACTCCATTGGGCCGAGCCACTGCGTCGTGGATGGTGTCACGCCCAATTTTGCGTTTCATGGGGCAGGGATACCAGCGGTTAAAGTCGGTGCTACCGTCGTTGATCAAAGCCGCCACGGTCAGGGCTTTGATCACGCTACCGGGTTCGTATTCGTCTAAAAAGGCATGGTTGCGGCTGGCAACGGGATCGATGCTGTTCCAAACGGGACGTATTTCTTGGTAGCTGTTGGTTTCCCAACGGTCTGGGTTGGGATCAAAGGCGGGATAGTTTGCCACCGCCAAAATCTTACCGGTTTCCACATCTAAGGCCACAATAGAGCCGTGTTCGGCATCTTGCTCCACCACTTTCTGGCCCAAAATGGATTCGGCAACGGTTTGAAAAGTGGGGTCTAGGCTGAGTACCACATCTTTGCCCGCGCTGAGGGTGGCTTCGTAGGACAATTCCAAGCCCTCGAGTCCCGCGTCGCGGCCCATATGCCCTAGCAGTTGTCCTGCCAAGGTTTTTTGGGGGTAAACCCGTTTGCCCCCCACCGTTTCGGCAAGCACCATGCCACTTTCAGTGAGGATGCGCCCGCGCAACAGTAGATGAGCAGGATTTTTGGGTTGGGGCATTTTCATTTCGATCTGGGCATAGGAATAGACCATGCCAATAAAAAACATTAGGGAAACAAAGAGCAGCACCTTGGAGCGGCTACGCAGTTTTACATCCATGAGCTTCACCTCTATGACTGATAGGACTGACTTGCATTACGTTCATCTGCAAGACTTACGTGCGTGACTTACTTCCATCTGGTAATCACCTGCACCCGCGCTGCCTCGAGGGGTAAGGGTTGGGGTGGGCTTAGGGCTTCAAAGTGATCGCGCTTTTTGGGAGCTTTACTAAAGGGAACCATATCGTGAGATAGGGCAAAATTGCGGATATAGGCGGGGGAAATCAGCGGTTCCACTTGGCTGCGAAGTGCCTTTTTATCTTGCTCGAGCGCTAAACGTTGTTTTTGTACCTCCAGCAAGGTAGGGCCAATCTTCCAAGTGACCTGGCGAATGCCCACCAAAACCAAGGCCAAAGCCAAATAAACCAAGGTGTAAAGCACTGCTCTGATCCGCCAATCTTGCCAGTTCCCACCCAGCCAAATGATCCCCCTCGAGTTGGAAACCGAGCTGGGAACGGTATCAAGAACCGTATGTATGGGTTTGGGGTCTGGCTCGAGCGGATCAGTCACCTAAAGTCTCCTGCTTAAACCCCACCCGCAATTTGGCACTCCTCGAGCGGGGGTTTTGCTCTAGCTCTGTTTCGCTAGCCTCGAGCGGACGTTTGTTGATCGGGGTGATGCCTTGGTCGCCGCGCATAAACTGCTTGACGATGCGGTCTTCTAGGCTGTGAAAGCTGATCACTGCCAAGATGCCACCAGGTTTTAGCACTCGAGTGGCGGCGGTTAAGCCCTGCTTCAGTGCGCCCAACTCGTCGTTGACATAAATCCGCAATGCTTGAAAAGAGCGCCGTGCGGGGTGAATTCCGCGTGCATGTCCGCCAGGATAGGCCGACTTGATGATGGCTGCCAGTTCTATGGTGCTGTTGAGTGGTGCTTTCTCTCGAGCGGAAACGATGGCGCGGGCAATCCGTCTGGAATGGCGTTCTTCGCCGTATTCAAAGAGTAAGGCTGCCAATTCTTCCATCTCCAGTTCGTTGATTACACTGTATGCGCTGAGTCCAGCTTGGCTCATTCGCATGTCCAGCGGGGCATCTTCGTGATAGGAAAAGCCGCGCTGTGCGTCGTCGAGTTGAAAGCTCGAGACTCCAATATCCAGCAAAATACCGTCTACTTCGGTTATTCCCGCATGATGCAGCAAGG
>JANYFS010000230.1 GCA_025359705.1 Deinococcales bacterium
TTTGATCTGAGCAAAACCACTGGGATTCACCGCGTAGTACATCCATTTTCCACGCTTTTCACCGCGCACCAAACCCGCAGCCATCAGGCACTTCATATGATGGCTAACCGTGGGCTGCGAAAGCCCCGTCACTGCCTCGAGGTCACAAGCGCACACCGCACTCAAGACACCTGAGCCACCTGTACAGCACCCTCCCGCCACCCGCTTTGCCAAAAATACCAAGATTTTTAGCCGCATTGGATCGGAAAGCGCCTTAAACACCAGCACCAATGGCTCGAGTTGTATTGGCTCGAGTTGTATTGGCTCGAGGGTGAGCTTTGGGCTACTCATGGCTCGAGTGTAGGTCATAGATTGATGGTTGTCAATCTATTTTGAGGACAAGAAAAAATTTAACCTAAATTTAACCCAGCAAATTTATCTAAACCAGCAATTGGCGATGTCACCACAGCACTTCAAAGTATTCCAAACATCATCAGGAACCCCACAGGTTTTTCCCAACTTGCCCGCCTTGTCGGGTTCGGGATTGTCTTGGATGCCCACTCGAGCGGTGCGCCCTTTGGTAATCCGCCCCGTTCGCAACAAGGTTTTATAGGCAAAATCACACTCGAGGAAGCGATTTCTGATGTGTGGCAAAGCAGACCACAACCCCCGCTCGAGGATCAGATTGTAAATAGCTCCAGAGCAACTGGCCCCGCCAAAAAATGCCGCGTGAGCGCAGCGAAAACCCTTGCGCGGCGAGATAAAACGCTGATAGAAACGGATGAACAGCAGGGCTAGGGTTGTCATGAAGGAACCTCCCAAAAACGGTGGGCTTCATCATAACCTAATTGAATTCACACTTAAACCTTTAACTCGCTCGAGATAACCCGCTCTAGATCATTTTGAAGCGATTTGCTCAACTGGGCCAGCAACTACTGATGTCATCACAACACGCTATCGATTCACCCAGACCCTCGAGTGCATCGCAGGCTTTACATTTGCGTTGTCCACCCGAAACACCCCCAGCAGTGATCCGCCCCGTCCGTAGCAAGGTGTGATAGGCAAAACTACACTCTTGAAATTGAACTCTAACCTGCGGCAGAGCGTGCCACAATCCTCGCTCGAGAATCAAATTATAAATTGCCCCCGAACAACTGGTTCCGCCAAAAAATGCAGCATGGGCGCAGCGAAAACCCTTGTGTGGCGAGATAAAACGCTGGTAAAAACGGATCAACAGCAGGGCTAAAGCGGTCATAAAGATACCTCCTGAAAAAGAATGTGCTTTGTCATTATCTCTACAGAACACCTCCTCGAAACAATCCTAAAAGCTCGAGCATAACCCCTGTTGTCTAGGTCAATTTAAGGATATTTTAGATTTGGAAGCACTTCCATTTTATGCACTAGGTTTACCCTCGAGGTTGGCACGCGAAGTAAAAATAGAAAGTCTTACTTTTCAAATGATTAGAATTGTACGGAGTATAAAACCCGCATGAATAATCATAGTGAATATTCATGCGGGTCGATGATTATTGATTCTTGTACAGAGAAACCAAAGATTGAGAATATGAAAAATCTTACGTGACAACGCCTCGAGTTTGTGTCTATTATTTAACTCAGTTCCAAACAAAATTTCTTCGCCACAGATCCTAAAACGCTGGCGAAGACGGAGAAAACATGCGTCGATATACCCTCGTGCTTGGCCTTGGTTTGTTGCTTGCTTCTTGCGGTAGTGTTCCTTCTACTGAGAATACTTCTGTGAATACTCCTGTCGAATCTGCCACAACGCTGGATAAAAACTTCGCTCCCGTCGAGGACAATAGCGCTGCCGCTTTACCCGATGTGATTTCGGGCGAAGCCATCGTGATGCTCAAAGATGGAGTGAGTTTACAAAGCCTCTCGAGCGAAATTGCGGGCCTGAGTCTGTCTTCGGTTCGCACCCTGAGCGGCGGTGAGCATTTGGTTAAAGTTTCGGCAACGGGTGTGGCAGCACAAAGCGTTTTTACCGCCCAAGCCACGATGGACGCGGTAAGTGTTCTTTCCCGCTCGAGCAATGTAGCCTACGCCCAGCCCAACTACCGTTTGCACCCTCGAGCCGTCCCCAATGATCCTTCTTATGGTGTGCAGTGGGACCTGCCCAAAATGAATATGGCGGCAGCTTGGGACATCACCACCGGTAGCTCGAGCATCGTGGTCGCGGTGATCGATACCGGTATTGCTTCACAGCACCCCGATTTGTTGGGCCGCACCGTGGCGGGCTACGACTTTGTGAGCGATGTAGCGGCTGCCAACGACGGCAACGGACGCGACAGCAACCCCGAAGATCCCGGCGACGCTGCCGATTGCCAAGACGGAACGGGTTTCCATGCCAGCTCTTTCCACGGCAGCCACGTTTCAGGAACCATCGGAGCCAAAACCAACAACAGCATCGGGATTGCGGGGATCAACTGGGTTTCTAAAATCCAACCTGTGCGGGTACTGGGCAAATGTGGTGGCTCCACCGCCGATATTGTGGACGCAATCCGTTGGGCAGGCGGCGTGAGCGTGGCAGGTGTTCCTGCCAATGCCACCCCCTCCAAAATCATCAATATGTCTTTGGGTGGCTATTTGGGCAGCGGTAACACCTGTGCCAGAGCCGACGTTGCAACCCTCAACGCCATTCGGGATGTCAATGCAAGGGGCGTAAGTGTGATTGTGGCAGCGGGCAACGACAACCGCAACGCCCAATACGATACCCCCGCAAGCTGTAGCGGAACCATCACCGTTGCCGCCACCAACCGCTCCAACAAGCGTGCCTTCTATTCCAACTATGGTTCGGTAGTGGACATTGCCGCGCCCGGTGGAGACACCCGCACCACCCCCGCCGACGGTATTTTATCCACCCTCAAAAATGATGCAGGCCAGTATATTTACGGAGCCTATCAAGGAACCAGCATGGCAACCCCGCATGTAGTCGGTGTGGTTAGCTTGATGTACAGCCTCAAGCCCAACATCACCCCTGCTCAAGTGATCAGCACCCTACAAAGCACCGTAACCCCCTTCCCCTCAAGCAGTGGTTGCACAGGAACCACCTCTTGCGGTGCGGGTATTGTAAACGCCAAAGCTGCTTTGGACAAAGTAAAAACCCTCTAAAAAGTTATAGCCAACCACAGCAAAAAGCGCCGCGTAATAACGGCGCTTTTTGCTATCTATTTTGCTTTCGCTATTTTTAGAGTAGTTGTCAAAGTAATGAACGTATAAATCGACCTTCCTAAAAAATAATTTATCTATCTGAAAAACGGTATTTATGATCATACCTTGACAGAAAACGGATAACTGCTCTAATTTCCAAACTTGACCACCAAACTGTCCTGATCGGGAACTTTTAACTTGACCAATTGGTCGGCTTCGCCTGGAATTTGGATGAGTAGGGTGTATTCGGCAGAACCTGCTGGGAAGCGAATTTTACCAGGAACTCCTCCCAGCACATCCCCAGGTTTGAGGGTTCCATCTTTGGGTGCGCCCGCCACCAGCACTTGAGCAGTTCCCGTAAAAGGTTTCCCTGACTTCTCGAGCGTGACCGTGACCGAACAGCAGCTCTCGAGGGGCGTGATCGGCGGCGGGGTTGGAATAGGCAAAGTGTTGGGTGGATTGAGAAAATAGGCCACGGCTGCCAAAATCAGGCCCAAAGCCAAGGCCGCTCCCAAAATCACCCCCAACACATTGAGCCAAGGCGTTTTGGCGGGTTGTGGATTGCTGGGAAGTTGCACCCTGCGCCAAGATTCATCGCGTTCGGAGCCTGTTGTGCCAATCCGCATCGCACCTGTACCTGCACCTATATTAACTGTAGTTTCAGGCTCGAGCGCCCCCATCTCACTGGGTTGTTTTGTGGTTTTACTCGAGGGATATGGGGTTGGCCCACCCAAAATCTTGACGTATTCCATACCTTCAGACCAGTGGTTCTCCAGCGGGGTAGCCTCGAGGGGAATAGGTTTTGTTTCACCCAGTGCCACTTCCGAAGCTGGCGCGGAACTTTTGCGGAACTCGCTGAGCTGTTGGGGCAATACCCGCACCAAGGTTTCTGTTTCTGGCAAGGGGGGTAACGGTAGTGTAGCGGGAAGATTTGCAGGAGTATTTAGAGATTTACATACCCCGCTCGAGGGTGTTTCTACCGCGCTAGGTGCTTTAGCTGCTCGGCCCACACGTAGGGCAGGTACAGCAACAGGTACGGGAACAGGTGCGGCAGGTAATACATCCCC
>JANYFS010000268.1 GCA_025359705.1 Deinococcales bacterium
TTGCATTCCAATTTCATCGCCGTAGTAAAAGGTGGGGGTTCCGCGCAGCGTCAGCAGCATCAGAGTAGCACTACGGGCATTGTTCAGGCCAAAACGACTGCCAAAACGCGGCTGGTCATGGTTACCTAGCACATAATTGGGCCAGCCTTCGCCACATAGCGCGTCATAATGATCCACCAAACCCCGAATCACCCCCGCATCCCACGGGGTATAGGTATCCAAAGTTTTAAGGATCAGCGAAAAATTGAAGGGCAAGTGGCATTCGTCATTGTTACCGTAATAGGTCACCAGACGCTCGAGTGGCGCAAAGATCTCGCCCACCATCATCCGTTCGGGGTAGCTGTCCACCACTGCCCGCATTTGGCGAATGTACTCGTGGGTATCACTTTGGTGCTGGGTGTGGATGTGCAAGAGCTGGTTAAAGCTGATCTGGCCCTCGCTATAGTCGGGATTGGGCGGCTCGTCGCGCCACAGTTCATCTTTGGCAAGCAACCAAATCACATCCACCCGAAAGCCGTCCACCCCCCGCTCGAGCCAAAAGCGCATGGCACTAAAAATCGCCTCGCGCACTTCGGGATTGCGCCAGTTCAGGTCGGGCTGTTCTTTCAAAAACTGATGAAAATAATACTGCCCCGTGGTCTCGTCCCACTCCCAACCCGAACCGCCAAACCAAGCCAGCCAATTATTGGGCGGGCTACCGTCGGGCTGAGCATCTTTCCAAATGTACCAGTCGCGCTTGGGATTCTCTCGGCTCGAGCGGGACTCGAGGAACCAGGCATTTTGGTCGCTCGAGTGATTGGGAACCAAATCCAGCACAATCTTGAGGTTTAGGGCATGTGCCTCGAGCAGCAGGCGGTCAAAGTCCACTAAATTGCCAAACAACGGATCAACATTGGAATAATCCGCCACATCATAGCCAAAATCCGCCATTGGCGAAGGAAAAATCGGCGAAATCCACACCGCAGTAATCCCCAGCGAAGCCAAGTAAGGCAAACGCCGCCGAATCCCCTCGAGGTCGCCTACTCCATCTTGGTTGGAGTCCTGAAAACTACGAGGATAAATTTGGTAGATGATCCCGCGCTGCCACCAGAGCTGTTCTTTGTGTTGTTCCATGAGCTAAGGGTACAACTTTTAGCCATACCCTTCACTCGAGCGGAGTATCTGCACCCAGCCGCACCGTCATGTCCGCACCTTTAACCCCTTGCGGTGAAACCTCTACTTGACCGTGGCCCATATCGCCCAAAAGCGCCTCGACCAGTTCGCCTTCTTTGCCCGTCTGCACTACCGTTTGAGCAATATTGCTGCCTTCAGGGTTGGTAATCCAGACTTTTTGGTATCCCAACGTCTCGAGCTTAGCCTTTAACCTTCTGGCTGCCCCGTCAGGAGCGCCCAAATTCATCACTGCAATGGATAAGCCTCGAGGGTCGGCCCCGTCTCCCACGCCCTTAAAGTGATCGTTTAGCAAAGTGTCGATGCCGTAGCGGTCTACCTCCCAATAGCTGGTTCCCGAAAACATCCCCGCATTGCCTGGCAAGGTGAAGGTTTCCACCTGGGGGCGGTGCATCAGCATTCCAAACAAATAGGCCGCGTCCCGCCGCTCGAGGGTGGTTTTCATGTTGTTGCTGAGGGCTTGGGCCACCTGTGGCAAACGAATCAAGCCGCCAGGTGATTGCAGTTTGGCAGTCATGGCCTTGAGCATCTGTTGCTGACGTTCCACCCGCCCAATATCGCCCAAACCATCTTTGCGAAAGCGGGTAAATCCCTCGAGCTGTACCCCGCTTAACACCTGCTGGCCTTGCTTCAGGTCGATGTGCAGGTTGGCGGCGGTGTCTTCATACTTCATATCTTTGGGAACATAAACCTCGATGCCGCCCAGCGCGTCGGTCACTTCCCGCAAGGCCGACAGCGACAGCAAGGCATACCCATCGATATGCAAGTGGGTCAAATGCTCCACGGTGTTGACCAAGGCTTCGGGGCCACCATGCACATTGGCCCCATTCAGTTTGCCCCAGCCATAATCTTTGACCATCACCCGTGTGTCTCTGGGTAAACTGAGCAACTTCACGGTTTTGGACTTCGGCTCGAGCTGCACCAGCAAAATGGTGTCGGTCAGGCCACGAAAATCTTCTGGAGCTTTTTGGTGATACCCACTGTATTTAGGAGTCACGCCGGCAATCACATAATTGACCCGACGATCTGGAGTTTTAGGCAAAGTTCCCCACTCGAGCAGCGTAGGAAACATCGGAGACAGGTACGCCAACACACCCGCCAAAGTAAGCAAGAACAACAATCCAAAAACCTTACCGCGTTTCATTGCTTTTAACTATGCTGGAAAATTCTGTACAGGTCAAGAAAAGTTGGCGTTTTTTTGTTGAAATGATACATGAGATTGGTTAATTTGTTCTATACGAAATGAGTAATTTATGACGAAACATTTATTGTGCGATTTTATATTTTATATTTCGTTTTTTGTTTTTCGTCGAAAGGATAAAGCACCTGAACCAAAACGTAACCTCTGGTTCTCTGGCCCTCTCGAGCAAAGCGACTCACCCCTCGAGCCAACCTTTCCAGATCTCCTGTGCTTCCCCAATGCTCAGGTTTTTACCAAAACGCACCAAAGGCAAAATCAAGATATCGGGATGGTTTTGAATCTGCTCGAGCAAGCGTTCTTCGGACAAAATCAGATGCTCGAGGCCCAAACTTTGATAGGTTTTTCCACTGGTCTCCAGCAGACTTCTCAATTGCCCCCCTGCTTTTTGAGCAAAACGAGTGATTTCCCCTTTGGCAATGGGCCGCTCAAGCAGATCCACCATATGGATTTTAAAGCGTCGCTCTTTAAAGAAGCGCTCGGCTTTGCGGGTGGAGTCAGACTTTTTAAGGCCAAAAATTTGTACCTCGAGAGGTACTTTGATATTCGGCTTCACGTTCGTTTTGGAGTTAGGCTTAGGAGCTTGGTTCATGTTTCACTTCACTTATTTGAGTCTCTTGATCTTCTTTAGCAGGTTCTCGAGATTGCTGGGGTTTGGGTAATTTTAAAGCAGACAGCGCGTAAATTACCGCCATTGTGCCAGGGATAGCGGTTTGGTGGGCGTCAAACAGGCCCGTAATCATGATTGGCACAAAGGCCGCCAACCAACTGAGTTCAGCAAGGCTACGGGGAGTTCGGAGTACACTCGAGAGTTGCAGCCCCAAAAACAGCAACCAACCTACGCTGCCCAATTCGGAACCCATTTGATAGTAGTCGTTATGAGCATAATTGAGAATCGAGAGTGCGGTAGCAGGACACGGGTTTCCTTTGGCAACCACACGGTACAAGTCAGATTCCCAGAAAAACTGACCCACCCCAACCCCCGTCCAATGATGGGTAGCCCAAATCTTTTGGGCAGTTTCAAAAACATTATAGCGGCACTCGAGAAAGGCTTGGGCAGAATTGCTTAGGCCCAAAAATTGACGGTAATGGTCAAAAATAGCTTGACCCATAGGATTTGTAATCAAATAAAAACCAAATGCACCTAAGCCTAAACCCAATATCGATAGCATAATTCCAATCATCCGATTTTTACGCCAAATCCAAACTAAAATGGGCATCAGTGCTGCCAAAATAACCATTGGGATGCTGCTTCCATCGGTTTTTAGGGCCAAATAAAGCAAAGCACCTTGCAAGATTACAAAAACAGGAGTATACCAAGAAAAACGACAAAACAAAACGAGGGTGGACAATACCGCAGATAACGGTAGTAGATAGCCCGCAAAATGACTGGGATTGTAGTATGGCCCAGTGATCAAAAAAGAGGGTTCTTGAAAATTGCGGTATACCGTATCTAAAAAAGGCAAAAAGATTCCACGTTGTTGCAAAAAGGCCACAGCTAGCGAAAACATCAATCCTAAAACAAATCCCGACAATACTACTGCATGGCGGGTTTTACTGTTACCCCACAGATGAATCCCAATGGCACTGCCCAATATTCCCATCCACAAACCCGCCCAACGCTGGGCCTCGAGCGGATTTCCTGCCCAAGTGGTACTGAGCATAACCCAAGCATAAAGCGCCACCGCACAGCCCAGCCAAAAGGGTGAAACCGCAAGGGGGGTACGGCCCAGTGCTACGGTCAACAGGGTTAAACCAAAAGAAAGTGTGCCAAAAAAAGCAATGGCAGGCATACTCCAGGTCGCCAAACCCCCATTGGCAAGCGGGGCCAAAACTGCCACCAATACTGCCAAAACCCAAGCCGTATTCTCGAGAATCGCCAGCAAAGGATTATTCGTCTGAACCCTCATGGGGTGGCTCCCAAATCTTTGAGCTGGGCCAAAATAGTGTCGGTAGGATAGATGCGATATGAATTTTGATAAGAAATAACCGCCGCCGCTTTGTTACCCGCCAATTCCTGAAAACGGCCCTTTTGCGCCCATAAATTGGCATCACTCGAGCTGAGTTTTAGGGCGCGGTTCATGGTATTACTCGCGGTAATATAATCTTCGCCGTAACTATGCAACAGCGCGAGTTCTACAAGGGGCGTTGTAGCAGCGCTATTCAGAGCCGCCGCCTGCTCGAGGCTGGCAATGGCACGGGGTTTGTAATCGGCACGGTTGCGGCTTTGCCAAAAATTTCGCTCGAGGGTGGCTTTTTCCAGCCACGCCGCCGAATTCCGTGGCTCGAGGGCCAAAGTTTCTTGAACCAGAGCGTAAGCCAAATCCAAATTATAGGCTTTGGAAGCGGCTTTTTCTTGCGCCAAAAGATTCTGCGCCCGTGCGTCCACAGCAAAGCGGTATAGCGCCACGCTCGAGGGAATGAAAAGCAATACCGCCAAAATCCGCACTAAAATCACCAAAACCGCCTCCATATTTTACTCAGCTCAAATTACCATAGCAAAATTCAGTAGCAAAATAACCCAACCTCGAGTTCGGATGGGTCAAAAAAAGAAACACAACTAAAAAAACCGCTCCCACAAGGGAAGCGGAATAAACCTCGAGCATTAAGGATCTCGAGAATAAGTTTGAGGGAAAGGTGACTGAGACTTTACTGAGCGCCGTTACGAGGCGTGACCAAAGCACCACTGACATCACGCAAAGGGAAGTTTTCAATCGACTTCTTGGGCTTATACATGAAGTTGAGCATTTCGGCGGTGGTGTTGTACTTCTTGGGCATCTCTTTAACCGAATCCATCAACGTTTGTACATCTTTGGGCGAGAAGCAGCGGCAGTGGGTACTTTCCAGAACCGACAAGTTGACTAACACGTTGGATACAGCTTTTTCGGAGGATTTGGCCAAAGCCACGTAGGTACTGCGGCCCAAGCACAATTTGAGATAGTTCAGGTCGCTGGGGGACAGCTTGATGATCTGAGCATTGGTCAGCTTGATCCCTTTGAACTTGGCTACGGACTGCAACACTTGCACTCCAGTCAACTTGCTCAGGCCGTAGTCCGCCGCGTTAGCGAAGGAGGCTACGGTAAAAAGCAAAGTGGCAGCAATCATTTTTTTAGACATGTGGGTCTCCTTTCAACAACTATACGTTCGCCATTATAACACATCCTCGAAAAATACCATCATCGGTTAGTCAGGTTCAAACTCAGGTTCGGGGCAGGTTGGCAGATAGATGGTCGGACAAGGGTTGAGGCAGGGGGTCAGATGGGGGGTACATTGCACAAGAATTAGGTTTATAATCTGTCTATGTCGTATAAACCAATCAGCGAATCCCAACTCGAGGCGCTGCTGGCTCCCTTTGAACCGGGTCAGCTCTATTGGCAAAAACTCGAGGAAGTGGCGGAGATGGCCCGTTGGCAAGTGGTGCTGCACCGCGAGGCTCTTTTCGAGCGCCTGGACAGTATTTTATCGCTCGAGTGGGGGTTTCGGCTCGAGGTGATCAGTCCGTTGCCTGCGGTAGTGGTGGCCCACCTCGAGCTAGGTGGTGGGGTGCGTTCGGGCATGGGCGAGGGTCTCAGTTTGATGGAAGCACAGATTGCGGCCCTTTCCCAAGCAGCACTGGCCTACGGCATCGCCCAAGATGAATTGTTCCAGCCCCACCAGTGGCACAATTTGGATTGGAAAGCCTTCCAACATAAAACCCAGCATCTAACCCAAGATAAAATCCCTCGAGCGGAAGTCCACGATGTAACTGGTGCGAATAATGTCACTGGTGTGCTGGGAAATGTAGATTCAGCAATCACTTCATCTGGTTCAACACCCTCTATTTCAACAGCTCAAGTTCCAACACCTCAAGTTCCAACACCTCAACTCGAGCCTGTTAAACCTGATCCCAAACAAGCCATCGACGAATTAGTGGATGAGCTGCGTGAAATGGGATTGGGCCTCGAGAGTGCTAAAATTATGCGTGAATTTAAGGGGTACGGTGAAACCCTTGAAGAAAGCCGCAAACTCTATTCTATGCTCAAGGCCGTTAAAAAGGGTCGCTTATGATTAAGATCATTGCTATTGGAGATATTCATGCCGATTTTGGCAAGTTGTGGGCCGCGCTCAAGCTGGCTTATGCGGTAGATGAAACAGGACATCCCACACCCCCTGTTTTGGATGGGCGCTATCAAGTGGTGATCATGGGCGATTTAGTGCATCCCAAAACCGTCAATCAATACGAAATGCTGACAGGCCGCGAACCCTTCGACTTTAAAGACCCCAAGCATTTACTAAGCGCGGCAAGGGCGCAAATACGCGAATTATACCGAATTAAGAAATATCAAGAAGCGGCGCTCGGCAATATCCATATCATCTTTGGCAACCACGATGATGCCGCGCTCAATCACGAGCATTTACTGGGTAATGCCCACGGAATTACCCACCTCGAGTTTGAACCTGAAAAAGGTGGAGTTGCTTTGCCTCAAGACCTGCAAGACTGGTTCGCGGGTTTCGCTCGAGATATTCACATTGGCAATACCCACTTTGCCCATGCGGGGCCACTACCCAGCATGAGCTATTTTGATGATATGTTTTATGCCGATAAAGAAAGCAAACGGTGGTGGCAACAAAAAGGCCGCTTTGTCACCGATGCGGGCTATGTGTTTGGGGTTTATGGTCACACGGTGATGCCCGACGGGGTTCATATCGACGAATTGGGACGTTTTGCCATGATCGATGCGATGGATCGTCGGCAATTCCTCGAGCTAATTTACCCCAACAATTTAAATGAAAAACCGACCTACCGAGCAGTAATTTTTTAATTCATTTTTAAATTGCATTATCTTTTAGAGCATTTGTCTACCACGCAAACGGCTGAACTACCCTAATCAGAAAATAATTTGTTCGTCTAACCCGTCTAATCCGTCTAAGATACGATATTTCCCACCCTAACTCGAGATGAATAACGAATAACTACTCTAAATGCGCCCTGCGCTAATACCATCCCCTCGAGCGTTATCTTTTACATCTGCCGTTCCCAAAATTTCATGGTGCATTCGGCAACGCGCTTCGTAGCTTTCCGAAGCGCCCACCATCACAATCGGGTCGTCGAAACGGGCAGGATTGCCGCCGATCAATCGCTGGGTGCGGGTGGCGGGTGCGCCACAAATCATACAAATGGCACTGAGCTTGTCCACATGTTCGGCCCGTGCCAGCAATTCGGGAACCATGCTGAAGGGTTCGCCGCGAAAGTCCAGATCTAGCCCTGCCACAATCACTCGAGCGCCCAAACACACCCACTGCAAAGCCAATTCCACCACTCGAGGGTCAAAAAACTGGATCTCATCGATGGCGATGACATCGAAATGTGGGATTTGGTTATTCAAGCGGTTACTCGAGTGGTCTGGAGCAGCAAAAAGCGGTGATTCTCCCTCGAGCAGTTGGCGGATATGGTGGCTGTCTTGTACCGCGTGGGCCGCCACACTGCGCCCATTGTGGCTAGCCACAGCACTGGCATGATAGCGGTCATCTAGGGCGGGTTTGAACACCACTACATTTTGCTTGGCAATCAGGGCGCGGGTCACACGGCGGATCAATTCTTCGGACTTGCCGCTGAACATCGGGCCAACAATCAACTCGAGCTGGCCTTGTTGTACGTGTTGAATCTGTTGTAGGTGTTTTCCCTCGAGCGGTCTGGGGTGGGAGGTGTGTTTGAACATGTAGGGTATTTTAGCGTTTTCCATTTTCCGTTTTTCATCAAAGGCTAAAAAGTGTTATTCAGACTATCTTTTGGGTATCTTCATACTTCCACCAACCTCGAGCGGAACCCTCACAACAGTGTAAGATTTAACCAAGAAATAATACCTTGCTCGAGATCATCTTTTTGGGAGGTTTTGTGATGGTTCAATTCAATCCGTTGACCCTTTCGGTGGCCCTCAGTCTCCTCAGTGCTACCTTATCCAGTTGCAACTCCGCCGCCACCACCCCTATTATTCCGCCCGTGGTCAGGGTCGATTTGATGGTGACTTTGACTGCACCAGCGGGGGTCACTCCTCGTGTTTTGGTGCTTGGTACGGGGGTTAATACGCTGCTAACCAGTAGCCAAACCCTCAATTTGCCCGTAGGTACCTACCAAATTATTCCCCAAGATGTGACTATTGCTGTACCAACCAGCATTGTGGGTAAAACCTTTTCAGGTACGGCTTCACAAAATAGTGTCACCTTGGTTGCCGCGACACCCACCACGGTGAATGTTGGCTATCTCGAGCGGGCGGGCAGTGGGCGTTTGTGGCTTGCCGAGCGAGACGGTGTAAAAAGTCGACTGTTTAGTTTCACCCCAGATCAGCTTCTGCCCGCCAGCAGTGAGCTGATTACACCTACTCCTGCCAATGTAATCATGGGTTCGGCAGTAGGTTCTCCCTCGAGTTTAGCGCTCGATGCCAAAGGCAATATATGGATCGCTAGCTTGAGCAACAAAACCGTGATGGCTTTTGCACCCAACCAGCTCGAGGCGGGGGGCAATCTTACCCCCATCGCCAAACTGACCTTTGATAGACAACCCTGGGCCTTGGCTTTTGACCCAAACGGAAATTTGTGGGTAGGAACCGAGACCGATGAGTTCTTTCGGTACGCCCCAGATCAGCAAAAAACCTCAGGCCAAGCCAATGCCAGCTTTAACCGCAATTTTGCCTTCGGCTTACCCCGCAAAATGTTGTTTGATTCAGCGGGAAACCTTTGGCTAACCACGGTCAATTTTGCCGATAAAGTGCTGATGTACCGCAAGAGCAAACTCGAGCAACTGGCCTCGGGCGCTGCCCCCGCCCCAGATGCCAGTCCAGATGTTATCCTCAGCGATCTAGACGCTACTTCCATGACCTTCGATAACGCAGGAAACATGTGGCTAGGAACCAGTAGACCCAATGATCCCCCACCACATGGCAATGTCATCAAACTGACCTCGAGCCAATATGCGACCTCGGGAAGCCCCACTCCCAGCGTCAAAATCACAGGTTTCAATGGCTCGAGCGCTCTGCGCTTCGATGCTTTGGGGGGGTTGTGGGTATTGGCAAGTTCCGATAATCATCTGCTCCACTTCACTGCCAACCAACTCCTCAGCAGTGGCGAACCTACCCCCAGCGGAAATTTAGTAGTGGGCAGCACGTTTAGTCAGAGTGATTTGCTGTTCAATCCCGCCCCATAAAGTTCTGTTTTTTTGGGATCTTGTGGTCTATTTTGCGTTCTGATTGAAGCGAAAGAACTTCAGAATGTGAGGTGTCACCCTCGAGCAAATACTTTGGCCCTAGCTTGCAAAACCACCTTCAGCTCGAGGGTAATCGCGTTGCGAAGCAAAGTGACGGTGATGCTATCGCCCACTTTGTGACTTCGCACACTCGAGACCAGATCGTTGTACTGGTCAATGGGTTCTTGATCAATTTGGGTAATTAAGTCACCCGCACGTAAGCCCGCAAGATCTGCGGGGCTGCCTGCGGTCACTTCTTCCACAATCACCCCATCTCCGCCAGAAACCCCTCGAGCCTGACGTTCTTGGTCGCTGAGCGGATCGGAGATCACTTTAAAACCAATCACCGGTACATCGCGCTGGATTCCCGACTCTAACTCGCGGATCAGATCGCTGTTTTGGCTGATCGGTACGGCGTAACCATTGATCAAGGTACCTGTGTGATCCACCCGAATATAACTGACCACACCTAAAGCGTGTCCATCCCCATCGATGATCGGGCCACCCGAATCGCCTGGGCCAATGGGGGCATCGAGTTCAAAGGTATTTTGTGGAAAGTCCGCCCGTGCGGATTTGACCCCTTGGCGCAAAAGCTGCCCACTGCGGGGTTGCAAAAACTGATCCCTCGAATTTCCAATTGCCATCACATATTCCCCCATTTTGGGGGGTCGGCTCGAGAGGGTCAGGAAGGGTTGGGTTTGGCTCGAGTCTATTTTGAGCAAAGCCAAATCTGCGGCGCTGTCGAAACCCACCACTTTCAGCGGAAAGCGTTTGTGATTGGGGGTGAGTGCAGTCAATTTGGCGGCCTGAAAAATCACATGGTAGGCGGTGAGTACCAGACCTTCTTTGGAGATGATAAATCCTGTGCCAATCGAATCTGGCTCGAGGCTTAAGGCGCTCGAGCGCTGTTCGATACGGATGGTTGCGCCTCTGGTTTCTTTGAATAGATCCTGAACGGTAATGACTTGGTGTGGGCCATTTTGCCGACTGTTCTGAGTTTGTGAGCTGGAATCTGAACTGGGAAAGGGATTGAGTGGGGAAATCCAAAACAAAACCCCCAAGGTAGCTCCGCCCAGCGCCCAACTGAATTGTTTAAGCCAACCTTTCACAGCGTGATCACCGCTCCATCATAGCAAGGGCGGAATTAAGGTCTGTTAAAAAAACCACTCGAGGGCGGGGTACGCGCAAATCAAGCCAATTGAAACTCGAGGGCCGCTTCCCATTGGGGCAAGGCTTGCAGCTCGAGCAGGCTGAGCAAGGGTTTGGGTGCAGCCCAGCCGCCTTGCAGGGTTTTTTGCCACCAACCCACATCGTGCCACGAGCCGCGCTTGTACCCCACAGAACGGTAAATCCCGATGGGCCGAAAGCCCAAAGATTCGTGCAGCCCCACACTGGCGGGGTTAGGTAAGGTGATTCCCGCAAATGCCTGATGAAAGCCTTGCAGCTCGAGCAGTTTAAACAAGGCGCTGTAGAGCGCGGTTCCCACCCCTTTGCCTCTGGCTTTTTCGTGGACATAGGCGCTAACATCCACCGACCATTGATAGGCCGCCCGCTCACGGTAACGGCTGGCATAGACATAACCCCAGATTTCGCCATCTTGCTCGAGTACCAACCACGGTGCAAACTCGAGGTATTTCTCGAGCCGCTGGGCTATTTCTGCCACGGTAGGCACCTCAAGTTCAAAAGAAATAACGGTATTTTGTACGATGGGTGCGTAAATGGCTTGGATTTCGGCAGCATCGCTGACTCGAGCAAGGCGAATTTGGGTCATGCTCTATCTTAAAGCACGTTATCCAGAAACGAGGTGTTGACCAAACTCGAGCAATCCCTGTTCCAACGCACTTTCTATTTTATCCAGCGCCACCGCCCCCAGCGGGCAACGCTCGAGGCCCAGCAGCAGACTCAGCCGCTGTTGTCTGGCATGGCTCAAATGCCGCCAATTGCCAATATCTTCAGCCCGCGTAAGGGCAGTTTGGTCGCGGATAAACATCACCACACCATCATAATAACCCCGCTCGAGCGCCCGATTTGCCGCTTTTTCTACGCCCGTCATGCCCAAGCCTCGGGTGGCCTGAACCAAGCGCTTGGCCTCGGATTCGCCGCCAAAACCGTACAATCCCTCGAGCTGATAGACCGCTTTGGGCTGGGAAATCGCCCCGATCTGGCGCAGGCTTTCGGGGAAGTGCAGGCGGCTTTCAAACCAGATTTTGTACTGCGAAAACAGCGCAGGATACAGATGATTTCGCAGCAACCCTCGAGCCAAAACCAAACTTTCGATCTGTTGCTCGAGCTGATGCCCTGGATGTTGCAGTTGAGCTTGAGCCTGCTGCAACCGTACTCGAGCGCTATTGAGCAACCGTTTTTGGTAGCTCTGAAGCTGTGGTGGCCACAGGTCTTGAAGCATTTTTTGAATCCTCAGCAAAAACCCCGTGGGATCATACAGCACAGTCATATTACTCAGCAGATGCAGCGGAGCCTCGAGTTGAGCAGTTTCCCACGTTTTCCACGCCTCGAGTTGGGTGTAACTAAAGCGGCAAAGCCAACCTGGAGGCAGGACTTCTGGTTTTTGGATGTTGTCTCGCTCGAAACTGAGCAAGATCGGCTCGAGGGAATCGTAAACCACCGCTAGGCCGCGCACCGCCCGCTTTTGACGGTACTGCTCAGCCCAACCTCGAGCTGAATCAACTTGAGCTGAATCAATTTGGGATAAATTAACGTGATTAGAAACCGTGCTGGAAATAACGCTCAATCGCCCACTCCTGTTTTACCCAATCCAGAACTACCCAATCCAGCATCACCCAAAGCGGTAGGCAAGGTGATGCTGGAACCCATCCGCACGCCGAAACCCCCCCTCGAGCCGTAGAGCAGATCCACCCCAAGGCGGAAGGGAAGCGCGTAATTATAGTTGCCATCCAGATAAATGCCCGCGCCACCATACAGATTTTGGTCGTAGGCTCCAATGTGGAACAAACCCACGGTGGGCAGCAGCGAAAGCCGCTCGAGACCCGCAAACCCGTCGCTATAGCGCCATTTGAGCGGCAAAGCAAAGTGATAATTTGCCTCGAGGGAATTGCTGCGGTTGCGCCCTACAAATAACGCGGTAAATCCAGCCGCACTGACAATGGCTTGATAGCCAATTCCTGCCAAATCGAAGCTGCCCTTGACCTGAAAACCCGCTGAGGCATAGCCATAGTTATCTCGAGCCAATTTGTCCAACTCGAGGCCCAACGATACCCCAAAATTGCCACCCCAATAGACCTGCGGAGTCAGGGTCAAGGCCACATTGCGGGGCAAAATGGCCTTCTGCTCGAGCCGAACCCCCACCGCTTGGCTGGTATTGCCCCACACCTCGAGGGCGCGAGCGGGGGTGAGCTGCAAACGCAAGGTGGCGGCGGCCCCAGGCAAGTTGGTGGTGCTATCCAAAAAAACACTTCCTGCCGCACTCAGGTTGCCCGTGGGGTCGCCCGCAAAAGCGGTGATGCCGATGGCTTGGCTACTTTGGCTCGAGAGTGGAATCCAACCCCAGGCTTTGAAGGTAGGCGTGTACGGTTGCCAGTTTTGGCCCAAGGTGGTGACAATTCGGGTCGGTTGAAAATAAACCGAAGGACGCTGCTCGAGCAGATTTTGGTTCATTTCTTGTAGGGCCATCGGGTCTTCTTGCAGCTCGAGTTCGGTAATGACCGGCACAAAGCCACCTGCGGTCAGATTCAAATAGGCCAACTTACCATCCGCATAACGCCCCGAAAACGAGCCACCCCCCACCTCGAGCAAGGGATTTTCCGAATCTGGAAGGTTGGTTTGTAAAGTATTTGATGAAGTGTTTGGTGAATTATTTTCTGTTGCTCGTACCGCTTTTGGATCGATTTGCGAATTGCCCGTTAAGTTATCCACTGAATTGCTCGCTGAACTACTCGTTGAATCCGTTTTTGGGATAACTGTTGCACTCTCGAGCGAACCAGAGCTTGAATCAGAGCTTGAATCAGAGTTTGAATCAACGTTTGAACTATCTGAAGAATTGACCAATTGATAGATTTGCGGAATTCGGCTCGAGGTAGCTTTCCAAGAAGCACTAGTGTAAATAATCTGGCCTTGGTCGCTCCAGTGGGCATCGAGGGCATCTTTGGGTAGCTCGAGGGGGGCTTCCCACGAATTTTGGAATACCGAAAACAGATGTTCGCCACCCGAAATCCAGCGCCCGATCAAGAACTTGCCATCTTGCACATCCAGCGAAAGGATATGTTCTTGTTCAAACTCGATGATGCGGCGGCTCTCTTGATTGGGATCGCTCGAGAGTTGCAGCACCGAAGAATTACAACCGTCTTGGGGTGGCACGATTGGGAAGCATTCACTTTCCCTGACATAGTAGATTTTGCCGCCATCGCTTGCCACCAAAAGCGCTCTGGCCCCTTGGCTGAGCTGACGTTCTGGGGATTGATTGGGTTGGTGCTTGGGGGATTTTTGCGTAGATTTTGGAGTTTCAGCCCTCCGCTCGAGCGTGGAAACCTCGAGGGAAAAAACTTCGCCCACAGCTCCCGTTGAGGTTTGTTTGTTGCGGCTATAAATCAAGCGGGTTTTCTCAGGATTACTCTGGGAATAACTGCTGTCCCAGACCATGCTGGTGGGGCGGCTGTCCAGCTCGAAGCGTTGGATGTCCTCGAGCTTGCCCGCCTGACCTGGAGTCTGAATGTATTCGGCAATATTCAGCGCCCGCCCACCCCACCAGGCCAAATGCCTGCCATCCCAAGCTAGCGGCGCATAAGAGCCTTTGGCCTGCGAAAGTGCAGTGGGTGGGGCGGGATTTTGTTTAGCCTGCTCGAGTTCTTCGGTTGCAAATGCGGCCCAATCGGTCTCGAGGGGATGCCCCGCCACCTGTTCCCAAGCTTGGCTAAAACTAACCCACGGCACGGCAGTGTTGTAGGCCGCCAGCAACTGCGGAATTTTGGCTTTGCCATAGCTGCGAACCAAAAAATCCACAAAGCGCCCGCCATACAAATAGCGGGCATTGCCAAAAGGAAAGGTATCAAAGGGGCTGATACTGACATCGGACAGGCTGGGGAAACTGCCCTCGAGCGCGTTTTGAGCTACCACTAGGGCGCTGTAGGGATCTTGCAAACGCCCCGCCTGCGTCACCTGAGACTCTACCCACACCGCCAAACCCTCGATAAACCAAGCGGGCGCTTCTCTGGCTTGGGTCAAACCAGGGATCGGCAAATTGCCAAAGATGCCCGCAACCGAGGCTTGAAATTCGCTGCGTTGCCCCAAATGGGCAATGTGGGTGTATTCGTGCGACAGCAAATCTTCCCACAAGCTGCCCCACTCGAGGCCAATTTGGTAGGGCTGCGGGAAGGTGGCAAACACCCGAATCACTGGAAAGGGTGCAGGTGCGGCAAAACCATTGAAGGCATCACTACCATTGTCCAGCAAAATAGTCACTCGAGGGGGGGCATTTCCCACCAGTTCAATCACCTGCTGGCGCACTTTTTCGGCGGCCTCCAGCACACTTTCCCCCACCGCACGGTTCAGGCTCGAGGCAATGACCGTGAAGTGTTCCCCCTCGAGCCGAAACAGGTCGCTGGGCAACTGGGCATTAACACGAATGGGCGCAGGTACATTTTGGGCCAAACCCACTGGAGCCAGTGCCGCGCCAGCAAGTAAAGCCAAAGTGGTGGAGATCCGTAGCGAGGAGTGCATAAAGCTCATCTTAGCCTGTGTGAGAAGGTTTTGGGTTTGCCCCTGCGGTTTGCTTGTGGTTCCCTCGAGAGGGTAGAAATGGACTCGAGGTTGGTGTGGGCTTTGTGGACACATAAAATAAACCTATGCAAAAACGACCTTTCGGTAACACAGGACTCGAGGTATCGGTATTGGGCTTTGGTGCGGGGCATGTGGGCGGCAACGATCTTTCGGAGGATCAAGCGGGAACTTTGCTGAACCGCGCTCTGGATTTGGGAATCAATCTGATCGATAGCGCCAAAGGCTACGATCAGTCCGAAGCCCGCATTGGGCGGCATTTGTCGTGGCGGCGTAACGACTTTATTCTGTCTACCAAGGGCGGCTACGGGGTGGAAGGCGTAGCCGACTGGAGTTACGACTGCATTGTGCGCGGGGTGGAGCAGGCCATGCGTACCTGCCAGACCGACTATTTGGACATTTTCCATTTGCACTCTTGCCCCCAAGAAACCCTCGAGCAAGACGCTATATGGCAGGCGCTCGAGTTTGTGCAGGCGCAAGGCTGGGTACGGGTGGTCGCCTATTCGGGCGAAAAT
>JANYFS010000277.1 GCA_025359705.1 Deinococcales bacterium
ATCTATCACATCCGTTTTGCGGGTGGAAATGTGGTGGTTCCCCTCGAGGTGGTGAGGCCAACTCCCGCCGATGTAACTTGGAGCACCCGAGTTCACTTTTTGCCCGATCCTGTGTTCTTTACCAGTTTTGAAAACCACTACGAATATGACCGCATTCGTCGCCGTTTGCGGGAACTGGCTTACCTTACGGGACTGAAAATTGTTTTGCGTGACGAGCATCCCGAACATCTTAAAGATGAAGTCTTTTATGATAAGGGCGGGGTAGGGGCATACGTTCGGCATATGGTTAAAGACCCGACCAAGCTGCTTTATGAAAACCCTATTTCGATTAAAGGAATTCATGAAGGCGTAGAAGTGGAAGTGGCTTTTGTACACACTTCGCTCTATGATAAGCTGATTTTGTGCTACGGCAACATGATCACCAACCGCGACGGCGGAACCCACTTAACTGGCTTTAAATCGGCGTATACACGGGTGCTGAACAACTACAGCAAGGCCAAAAACCTGATCAAGCAGGGCAACCCCGCACCCAGCGGCGACGATCTGCTCGAGGGGATTCACTGCGTGATTTCGGTGAAGTTGGGCGAACCCCAATTTGAATCGCAAGCCAAGGTCAAATTGCTCAATGCCGAGGCACAAACGGCGGTGCAAACCATCGTCTACGAAAAACTGACCGCCATCCTCGAGGAAAACCCCAAGATTGGCAAAATCATCATCGAGAAGGCCGCCGAAGCCGCTCGAGCCGCCGAAGCCGCCCGCAAAGCTCGAGATATTGTGCGCCGCAGCAACCCACTGGACAGCGACGATTTGCCAGGAAAACTGGCAGACTGCTCGAGCAGCGACCCCGCCGAATCGGAATTGTTTGTGGTGGAAGGGGATTCGGCAGGCGGCAGCGCCAAAGGCGGACGCGAACGCCGTTTCCAAGCGATTTTGCCCCTGCGCGGAAAAGTGCTGAACGTGGAAAAAGCCGAGTTGACCAAGATCCTGAAAAACACCGAAATCCGTTCGCTGATCAGTGCGATTGGCGCAGGTGTAGAAGGAACCAACGACAAAGCCCATTTCGACTTGTCCAACTTGCGCTATCACAAAATCATTATCATGACCGATGCCGATGTAGATGGTAGCCACATTGCCACATTACTCCTGACCTTTTTCTTTAGATTTATGCGCCCCCTAATCGAAGGTGGCTTTTTGTACATTGCCCGCCCCCCGCTGTACCGCTTCAGCACCAGCCGTAAAGAAGGGGTGTATTTGTATGAAGAATCCGAGCTGAAAGTGCATGTTGCTGCCGCCGAAGCCGCTGGCAAGAAGTTTGAAATCCAGCGCTTTAAAGGCTTGGGCGAAATGAATGCCATTCAGCTCTGGGATACCACTATGGACCCCGCCACCCGCCAATTCAAACAAGTCACCATCGAAGATTTGCTCGAGGCCAATGAGGTGTTCGAGGATTTGATGGGAACTGAAGTGCCACCGCGCCGTGAGTTTATTGAACAAAACGCGCGTTATGCCCAAATTGATATTTAAAGCCGTTATTCGTTATTCGTTATTCGTTATTCGTTATTCGTTATTCGTTATTCGTTATTCGTTATTCGTTATTCGTTATTCGTTATTAATCTTTAATCTTTAATCTTTAATCTTTCGTAGGGGCGGGCCGCTGGCTCGCCCTTCTTTTTGGCTATTTTTTTATTGGATTTTCTTGAGGTCAAACTCGACTTTATCGCCAACTTTAAAGCCATTGCGAGCAAACCAATTCAAGTTCATTTCCACCGATCCAATATAAGAATGCTTGGGTTGATAGATTGGGCAATTTTCGGTAATGCAGGGCTGCATTTGCATGATGTCATTGATTTTACCTTTGTCGTCAAAAAAAGCAATGTCCAAAGGAATCAGGGTATTTTTCATCCAAAATGCGCCCAAACCCATTTGTTCATCTTTAAAGAGCATCCCAGAGTTTTGGGCCATACTGGGGCGGTACATCAAGCCTCGAGACTGTTGGGTGTCGTCCAGTGCCAGCTCGAGGGGAATGGCTTTGCGGGTTCTTTGACCCGTAAATGTGACCACCAAAGCCCCAAATTTGACCGCAGGAACCCCAGCGGGAAGTTGGATGGTGGGTTGGATCATCATCAGGTTTTGGGCAACGCTCGAGGTCAGCAGTAAAGCGGCAAGAAAGGGCATATTGGAACTTAGAATAACTCAAGTTTGGCAGACAATTATGAACCCGAATCACCCCTCGAGGGAATCTCTAAATCTCGGCTCCCAAGCACTTTAAGATGCTCAAATACAGCTCGAGAACCCGCTTTTCGCCGCCGTCCCGCACAATATAGTCAAAACCAGGCGAGGCATTGGCCTCGATCAGCCACAGTTGGTTTTGTGCATCTAGGGCTACATCCAAACCTGTGTAGCGTAACCCTAAGTGGTTATAGAGCGGTTGACAAAAATCTTGGATGCGTTCGATCATTGCGGAATCGGCCTTTTCCTCGAGCAAAACCGCTGTGGCCCCGTCCCAGTGCAGGGGGCTGAGGTTTCCACCGAAACTGGCCCCTTCCACATTTTTTTGGTAGCCAAACTGATACTCCCCCTCGAGGAATAAAATCCGAAATTCTCGCACGATGGGGATGTATGCTTGGGCCAAAGCCACATAGTCAAAGTTCTTGCTGTGCGGGTCAAAAATTCGCTCGAGTGCCTGCACAATCGCACTTTCACTCGAGCATTTGAACACATTTACTCCCAAAGATCCTCGGTTTTTTTTGATGACTACAGGCAAGGTAAAGTTTTTAAGAATATCGGCAGCAATCTCGAGAATGGAGTGCTGCTCGAGGTATTTTTGATATTGCTCCTCGCAGTCGGGGTTCAGGTAGCCTACGGTTTTGGGCATCTGAACGTAATCCTTGGCGGCGCGGTAGAAATATTCTTTGTCTTTGCATAACTGGGTAGTCGTTTGATCATTCAGTGGGGTGGCCCAATTCAGAAACAAAAAAGGTTTGTTGTGGATTCTAACCTCGAGCAGATTTCCCGATGGGTGCAAGGTGCGGTAGGGGAGATGGGTTTGTTGGCAGGCTAGGGCTAGGATTTTGAGATTAGTGTTCATTTTGCAAAATTCTACCCCTCGAGCGGGTTCTTTGGTGAATGCACTCGAGGGCGCAACTTTGATTGCGTATCTGAAATTTAGAACACTTCCTTGACAGCCTTTTACCAGTCGCCTAACGTAGAACCGTTGGTCATCTTGTGGCCCACACCTTATCCAGAGCGGCTCGAGCGAATTGGCGCAAAGCAGGGAATTTATACCCTCGAGAGCGCCGCAGCAACCCTTCCTCATTTGGACACAGGGTGCTTACCAACCCGCAAGCGGCTCACGATGAGCGCCCAACCGGGAACGATAAGGGAAGGGAATTCTAAAATCCCCCTTCTCGAAAAAAGTAGCTCGAGGGGGCCGAGTTTTGCTATGTCAATCACACGTTTTATCGATTTTGGAGCCATCACCGTCACGCTTTTTGAGGATATTCCGCTCGAGCTGGACAATGGCGGAACACTTAGCAATTTGCGCGTCACCTATCACAGCTACGGAACCCCGCAAGACACCGCCTATTTGGTTTGCCACGCCCTGACTGGCTCGAGCGCGGCCCATTTGTGGTGGTGGGAGCTGTTCGAGGTGGGCAATTTGCTTGACCCGCAAATTGCCTACACCTTGTGCATCAACGTTTTGGGAAGCTGTTACGGCAGCTCTGGGGCGCAGGATTTTGGACTTTTGCCGATCACCATTGGCGATATGGTGCAGGTGCAAGCCGCCTTGCTCGAGCATTTGGGCGTGAAAAAAGTGCGAGTTTTGGGCGGATCGATGGGCGGAATGCAGGCCCTCGAGTGGGTTCGGCGCTTTCCAGAACGCCTCGAGAAAGCAGCAATTATTGGTTCGCCGCAAGCCCAAACCGTGTGGTCGGCGGGTTTTAATGTGGTGGCACGGGCCATTATTCAAAATGATCCCGCTTGGCAAAATGGAAATTACACCGAGCAACCCCGCAGCATGGGTTTGGCCCGCATGATTGGAATGCTGACCTACCGCAGCCCCCAAAGTTTACAACTCGAGCAAAGCGGCCCCAGCCCCACCCAGCCCAACAAAAACGCTATTGAAACCTACTTGCACTACCAAGCCGAAAAACTGCTCGAGCGCTTTGATGCCAACTGCTATCTGCTGATGATGAATGCGATGGATGCCTTTAAGGTGGACTCGAGCGAGCTGCAAGGCAATTTTGTACCCACATTGGTGGTGGGCATTTCCAGCGATGTGCGCTATCCACCCCAGGTTTGCCGCGATTTGGCTGCCAACTTGGGCGCGTCGCAATACTGGGAACTCGAGTCGATGTATGGTCACGATGCTTTTTTGGTGGAAACCATCCCGCTCGAGGAGCGTCTGCGCAAGTTTTTTGCAAAATAGAGCAGTTGTCTGTGATCCGTTGTCCGTTCTCCGTTAAGAGTGTGATTGCAAATATCGTTTCTCAAACGGACGAATCCTATTTTGGGTAGCTTGATTTATCCGTTCATTACTCTGACAAATGCTCTAAGGGTGGGTTAGCATTTTCTAAATTCGGCAAAATATCGGTAGATGACCGCACAACTGTTATTATTTGTTCATGACTGATCCGATTTTGTTTCCCAAAATGAACCACAAGATGAACCACAAGATAAGCTACACGTTGAACCCAAAAATTTTAGGCTTGAGTGTGATCTTGATGCTGGGCCTGACTGCCTGCCCCCAAACGCCAGTTCCAGTCAAGCCAGTTGTGACCAATGTATTGCCCAAAGCCAATTTCACCCTTTCAGTCTCGAGCGGAAAAGCGCCCTTGTCGGTGCAGGCTGATGCCAGTAGCTCGAGCGATCCAGACGGAACCATCGCCAGTTATGCCTGGGATTTTGGCGATGGGAGCAGCAGCACCGAAAAATCGGTAGTGCATGTCTACAGCAAAGCGGGAACCTACACCCTCAAACTGACTGTCACCGATAATTTGGGTGCAGTGCATTCCAAAACCGCCCAAGTGGTTGTTACCGATGGGGTGGTAGTCAATCAATTGCCCATTGCGCTGTTTACGGTAACACCCACAGCGGGAACCTTGACCGTGGCCTTTGATGCTAGTGGCTCGAGCGACCCAGACGGTACTTTGGTGGATTACGCTTGGGATTTTGGTGACCAAACCAAAGCCACGGGCAAAACAGCAAGCCACACCTTCGAGCAAGA
>JANYFS010000313.1 GCA_025359705.1 Deinococcales bacterium
AGCATGGGCAAATACGATTTGGTGCGGGATTTGCTGATCGAAGCGGGAGAGGTACGCTTTTGGAAGGTGCAACTCAAACCGGGTGGGCCTGCGATTTGTGGTTTGTGGCAAGGGCAGCCGCTGTTTGGCCTGCCTGGAAACCCCGTCTCGAGCCTGGTGGTGTTCGAGCTGATTGTGAAGCCCGCTTTGTACCAAGTATGGGGGCGTTTGGATGCGCCGCACCGCCGTCTCAAGGCACTTGCCACCACACCGTTTAAAGCAACTCCAGACAAATGGGCCTATTGGCGGGGTTCGCTCGAGTTTGCAGCGGGTCGGCCTGTGGTCAGCGACTTTGGCAACCAAAGTTCGGGAGTGTTGCGTTCGTTGGCGGCCTGTAATGCTTTGGTGGTGGTTCCACCAAAGCAGCCTGTGGCAGTGGGGCAAGAGCCGACAAGAGTTCAAAAACACTACAACCAAATCACCTCCACCTCTTGCCCCACTGCCACAGGCTGCTGCGGTGGCACAATCACCAAAGCATTGCAGGTCGCCAACGAGCGCAATACCCCCGAACTTTGGTTGCCAAAATCGCTGACCACAGGCCGACCCGATTCAAACTGGAGGGAGCCGCGCCAGTAGGCCCATTTGTCTGGGGTTGCCTTGAATGGTGTCGTAGCAACCGCCTTGAAGCGGCGCTGCGGCGCATCCAAACGCCCCCAAACCTGATACAAAGCGGGCTTTACAATCAGCTCGAACACCACCAGGCTCGAAACGGGGTTTCCAGGCAGGCCAAACAGCGGCAGCCCTTGCCACAAACCACAAATCGCAGGTCCACCCGGTTTGAGTTGCACCTTCCAAAAGCGTACCTCTCCCGCTTCGATCAGCAAATCCCGCACCAAATCGTATTTGCCCATGCTGACCCCGCCACTGGTCAGTAGTAAATCCACCTTTCCTGCTCCCTCGAGCGCCGTGTGCAAGGCTGCTGGGGTGTCCAAACTGGGCGGCAACACTACCACCTCGAGGCCCAAGGAACGCAATTTCAGCTCGAGGCCCACACTGTTGGAGTTATAGACCCCGCCTGGAGGCATGGCTTCGCCTGGGGCATAGAGTTCGTCGCCTGTGGCAAGCAGGGCCACGGTATAGGGTTGGTATACCGTGACCGTGGGGTGGCCCATCGCTGCCGCCAACGAGAGTGCCGCCGCGCCCAACAGGGTTCCCTTTGGCAAACCCACTTGGCCCATTTCAAAATCGCTGCCTTTGCGCCGAATATCGCTAGCCCGTGCGGGTTGAAATACCCTGACCTGATCGGCATCCCCAAACTCGAGGCGTTCTACAGGCACAATTCCTGTGGCTCCGTTCGGCACTGCCGCCCCCGTATAAATCCGCACCGCTTGATTCCGCTCGAGGGTTCCTGTAAAAATCCGTCCTGCTGCGGATTCACCGACCAGTTGTAGCAGGGCTGGGGCATCCTGCGCCGCATTCTGGGTATCCTCGAGGTGGCAGGCGATGCCGTCTAGGGCGCTATCGTCTAGGTTGGGATGATCCACCAAGGCAGTCAGATCTTGGGCCAAGGTCAGGCCGTATGCCTGCACCAAAGGCCGCTCGAGCGTGGTAGGGGGCGGAAGAATCTGGGCTAAAGCATTGATGGCAAACTCGAGGGAAACCTGCATAGGAAAGGGTGCCGACATGCCTACAGTGTAGGGGAGTCTAGGGGAATGGGGGAGGCTCGAGTGTTTAACGAAAAACGAATCATGAATCACCAAACTCAACACGGATAACGGATAACGGACAACGGATAACGAAAAACCTTAAAATAACTTTAAAATAATCCTGTGTCTAACCTACGTTTGCTCGGTGGAACTGCTCGGGGTCGCGCCCTCGAGGTTCCTGAAAGTGCGCGGCCCACAGGGGTACGGGTGCGTAAAAGTTTGTTTAGTTTGCTCGAGCCACATTATGGTGAGGGGTGTACTTTTTTGGATTTGTTCGCAGGAAGCGGATCTGTCGGCCTCGAGGCGGCAAGTCGGGGGTATGATGCCACTTTGGTGGAGCTAGACCGCGATGCACTGCGGGCGCTGGACAAAAACCTGAAGAACCTGCGCTTGCAGGCCAAAATCGTCTCGAGCGAAGCTATTTCCTTTTTGGCACGGCCCCCACTTTGGGATATGATTTTTGTAGATCCACCCTTCGACCAAGACATCGCCCAAATTGCCAAAGCCGCCATGAAGCAACACAGGCTCGAGGAGGACGGGGTGTGCATTGTGCAGCACCCCAGCACCCTAACCCTACCCGAATGGAACGGTTATGCCCTCGAGGTGCGGGAATACGGCTACAACACCCTGAGTTTGTATTGGAAGGAATCTGGGAAATCACATGAGCCAATCACATGAGCCAAGAACATGAGTAAAGAAACCAATAAAGAAGTCCACGCGGTTTTCCCTGGTTCGTTTGACCCGATCACCAATGGACATCTGGATGTCCTCTCGAGGGCCAGTAAAATATTCCCGCAAATCACTTTGGCGGTGCTGCACAACTCCAAAAAGGTGGGCAAAAACCTATTCACCCTCGAGGAGCGCCTCGAGATCCTTAGCAAAGCCTCCGAGCATTTGCCCAATGTAACGGTGCAAAGTTTTTCAGGATTGCTGGTGGATTACATGCGTTTGACCGGTGCCACCGTGATTTTGCGCGGTCTGCGGGCGGTTTCCGACTACGAATACGAACTGCAAATTGCCCACCTGAACCGCCAAATGTACCCCAAAGCCGAAACGGTGTTCATTATGGCGGCAACCCGCTGGAGCTACGTCAGCTCGAGCATGGTGCGTGAGCTTGCCAGCTACGGCGCGGACATTGCCAAAATGGTTCCGCCAGCGGCGGCGGCGGCGTTGTATCTGAAGTTTGCGGCGGAGTACGCGGAGAAGAACTGAGAGCGAGAGGGCGAGGGTAAGAGGGTAAGAGAGTAAGAGAGTAAGAAAAAGATTGCTTGGCTTGAGGTTTTTTGCAGTTACGAAAAACGAAAAACGAACGACGAATAACTTTCTTACTTCACACACTCGAGTTGCATTAACGCAGGCTCGAGCTTTCTTTTTTCGGTGCTGTAGACAAAGCCCTTGCCATCTGGGGTGTAGCTGATTCCTTCTTGCTGCTCGAGTGCTTTTAAGCGAATTTGGCGCACATTTTTTCCTAAATTCCAGTTTGCGGGTAATGGGCCGCTCGAGAGGTTGTAGTCGAACTCGAATGCGCTGCCATAGGTAAGCAGCAAAAAATGGTTTCCCGACGGGGAAATGCTCATATCAGTGGGAACTTGGCTGAGCAGATTGAACACCGTAGGGGCTAGCTTGTTTAGCTCGAGGGTTCCCCAAGGCTCCAAAGTAATTGGGGTGCTTGGCTCGAGGGATTTTTCATGATGCAAAGTCGCCAAAACCTGTTCTTTGGGAAGTTTGAACAGATGATCGGGGAAACTTTGCAGTTTTTGCAGGTTCCATTCTTTGGTCAAAATAAACAGATCGCCACTCGGATAAACCGCCAAGCTCTCGGCATCGTGGGGGTGGTCGGGATAGCGGACTTTGAGGCGAAAACTGGGATTGATGCTTTCGGGATAGGAAAGCTGTTCTTCAAAAAAAAGAATGTCGTGTTCTAGTTTTTTTGCGCTGTTATCGCCAATATCTGCCAAAACCACGTAGGCTTTCCCCTCGAGTGTGACCGTTGCCATCGCCTCAAAATCGCTGCTCGAGGCATCAAATTCGCCAATATGTACCTTTTGAGTTTGGCCCCCGCTCGAGTTGGTCAGATAAAAAAATCCCCCATTTCCCGAATCGTTGTGGTGGTACAAGCGCCCCGCCACCAGTTTAGAAAAAGCCAAACCACTGGCCTCGGGCAAAAATTTACTCTCGAGCGTGCCGATTTGCCGTGGTCGGCTCCAGGTGTTGCACAGGGGTTGATCAGTAGGTTGTGAAACGGGGGTTTGGGATGGGGTTTGGGGTGTGGCTCGAGCAAGACCGCAACCAAAACCCACCGCTAAAAATGCCATCAAAACGGTTTGAATCTTGGAACTTTTAGGATGCCCCCAAGAATGCTTCCAAAAACCCTCACCCCAACAAAAAAAACGCCTCACGGAATACATGAGGCTATCTTTCTATACGATCATGAAAACCAATCCGACTTTAAATTAAGCCAAAACGGTTCCAGCCACCGCTCGAGCGGCTTGGTTCAATTTCTTGCTGATTTGCAAAGCCATCCCCTTGGCCTTTGCCACCTCGAGGCCCAATCCTGGAGCCACTTCCTCGGCTTTTTTGCCCTCTTCGCGCATGGCGACAATGAGGGTGCGCTCGAGGTCGCTGAGGGTTCCCAAATGGCCCTTGAGGGTGGCCCAAGGAATTGGAACACTGGCGGGTTTGGCGGGTGCGGTAGCTTTTTTGGCAGGTGCTTTGGTTGCGGTCTTGCTCGAGGTTTTTGCAGCAGGTTTTGCAGCCGCGCTAGAGGGTTTGCTCGCAGTTTTTGCAACGGTTTTGGTAGCCGTCTTTTTGGCCCCTTTCTTATCTTCTTTGGCCTTGGGCGGCTTACCCCGCTCGAGCAGCACGTTGCGGGCTTCCACTGCATCAAACTTCATGGCATCCTCTTCTTTGCGGAGCCAAGCATTAAAGTTTTCGTCGCAAATGTATGGCCCAAAGCGCCCCAATTTGATTTCGATGGGGCTGCGGTCTGGGTATTCAAACAGCTTCAGGGTGCTACCAATGGCGCTGCGCTTGCGCCCTGGCTGGTCAAACAAAACCTTGGCTTGCTCGAGGGTGATGGTCAACAGCAATTCGTGGTTCTCGAGGCTGCGGTTGTCTTTGCTTTTGCCTTCCCCTTTCTCGAGGTAGGGGCCAAATTTTCCGTTTTTGGCAACCACTTCCAAGCCGTCCAAAACCCCCACCACTCTAGGGATCGACAACAATTCCAGCGCCCGCTCGAGGGTCATATCCTCGAGGTTTTCGCCAGGAAACAGCGAAGCAAAACGGATGTCGGGGTCTTTTTCGGTTTTGTTTTTGGCGGTTTTGGTCTTG
>JANYFS010000340.1 GCA_025359705.1 Deinococcales bacterium
GCGGTCTTTGGCAAACTCGAGGTTGCTTTCGATCTCTTCGCGGTTGGCGGGAATGTGCCGAATCAGGCTGGATTCGTCGGGGAAGTTCCGCAGCAAACCAGGAATGTTGGAGAGCATCATCAAGGCATCTGCCTGAAAAGCTACCGCTAGGGCTGCCGCTGCACGGTCTCCGTCCACATTGATCGCCACCCCCTCATAGCTCGAGGCGGGCGGAGTTAGCACGGGTAAGTAGCCGTTGCTACACAGCAGCTCGAGCAGGGCAGTATTTACTTTTTCGACTGTGCCTGTGTGGTCGCCGCGCAGGATTTTGGTTTTGCCATTCTCCACACTTTTCACGCTGTCTTTGTGGCGGCCCTCAAAAATGCGCCCATCCAAACCCGACAGGCCCACCGCATTCACCCCCAGGCGTTGCAAACGCTCCACAATACCCTTGTTGATTTTTCCGCAATACACCATCTCAAAAATCTCGAGGGTCTGGCGATCCGTAAAGCGGCTGGTATAGCCACTGGGCGAAGTCACAAATTTGGGCGGATGCCCCAGCGCCTCAGCAACTTTATTGGTCTCGCTCGAGCCACCATGCACCAAAATCAGTTTTTGACCCGCTTTCCACAAGGCGGCAATATCCTCACAGATAAAATCCAAATTGATCCCTTCCGACCCGCCCACTTTCACAATGACCATTCCGCTCTCGCTTCTACTCTCACTCATAGGCTCGAGGGTAGCATACGATTGAAAAGTTTGCAAGAGTTTTACTTGGCGTTCGGAAATATGGGAAGTATGTTATCCGTCGTCCGTTTTCCGTAACAGATGTACGGATTGGGCTACGTGTTTTGGGTATTCAAAAAGAACCGCAAGGCTTTAGGAAAGCGGGCTTGCCAAGCCTGTTCGTCGTGCCAGTGACCTTCCCCAACCTCGAGTTGAACGGTTTGTCTGCGTTTTTGTAGTTCATAGGCAAAGACTTTGGTGATGTGGACGGGAAATTGTGCCATTTGGGTATCCGATCCCTCACAGGTTCCCATATCCAAATACCAACGCTGCGGACGCTCGAGGGGTTGTGATTGCAGGTATCCAAAAATTTGAAAATCCGCTACACCTATCGAGGGCGAAAATGCTCCGATAAACCCGTAAATTTCGGGATGCTTCAGACCCAAATACAAACTGATCAGGCCACCAAAAGACGCGCCTACAATGGCGGTGTGTTCAGGCTCGAGACGGGTTCGGTACTGGCTATCGATGTAGGGCTTGAGGGTTTGGGTCAAGAAGTCGCCGTAGGCATCGGCATGAGTGGTGTAGTTGTTGAATACCGCTTTGAACGGAACATAATCTTGGTTACGGTGTTCCTCGCGCACATCCACAGCCACCATCAGGGTTTCCATCCCCTCGAGGGCCAAGGCTTCCGCCGCCGCATCCGCCGCCCAAGAAACGCCTGCATAGCTGTGCGCCGCATCAAAAACATTGCGCCCATCATGAAAATACACTACTGGATAAGACCCACTCGAGCGGTCATAGCTGGGTGGGCGGTACACCCAAATCGAAAAGGTGTCCTCGAGCTGGGGGCTATACAGCTCAAAAGACTCGAGCGAACCCACGCGGGTGTGTGGCATCAGTGGCATCACACCTTGCGGCAAATCCATCCAGCCTTCAACCTCAATCTGCTGGCTGCACGATTCCTGCACCACCAAACGGTGTGCAACACGGCGGTGTCCATAGGCGTTACCTTCTTCGCGCTCTTTGCTCCCTCGAGTGACTTTATATTCCAGCAACACCCCAATAGGAAGTTCCAACTCGAGCTGATATTTGCCCTCTTTCAGTACCATGTGTTGCTTGGGATTTACAGGATTCCAACCATCAAAATTGGTTTCCAAATAGAATTCCGACTCGAGTGGAGTGTACCTGGGCCAGCTCGAGAGTTCAAAGCGAATCGTAACGTGTTCAAAGATCATGAACATAGTTTAGTTCAAAGCATGTTCATGTTTTCCGTCGTCCGTCGTCCGTTTTTTGTAGAAGATGGTGTAGCTCTCGAGCCACCCATCTTTATTTCACCCATGTGCCAAGAAAACCCCCTCGAGCCACCCAATCTTTTTCTTACCCTCTTAAGCTAATACCCTCTTACCCTCAATCTTTTTCCCGCCCTCTCGCCCTCCCGCTCTCTCGCTCTCAAAACCCCCTCTTCCAAATCGCCGAAAAATTTGCTAGACTCGAGTTTAGTGTCTGATGCTTGGTAGAGCGAAGACGCACCGATCCGCCTCGGGGCAGATGCTCGAGCTTTCCCGATCTTTGAGCTGATTTTGCCAAAGCAAATCCATAGCGTTGGAGCTGTTTAGGAATGAAGACTTACTTTCCATCTGAAGTAACACCCGAGTGGGTATTGGTTGACGCAGAAGGTCAAACCTTGGGCCGTTTGGCTACCCAAATTGCCGCGATTATTCGTGGTAAGCACAAAACCGTGTTCACCCCCAATATCTCCACAGGAGACTTTGTAGTGGTGATCAATGCCGAAAAGATCCATGTCACGGGTAATAAACTCGATGGCAAGGTCTACACCCGTTATACCGGTTATCAAGGTGGCTTTCGTACCGAAACCGTCCGCGTAGCCCTGCAAAAGCACCCCGAGCGCGTGATTGAACATGCCGTTCACGGAATGCTGCCCAAAGGAAGCCTGGGACGCACTTTGCAAACCCATCTCAAAGTTTACGCGGGTTCGCAACACCCCCACGCCGCGCAACAACCCAAGAAATTGGAGCTGAAATAATGGAGCAATTCTACGGAACAGGTCGCCGCAAAGCTGCGGTAGCTCGAGTCTTCTTGCGCCCCTCCGAGGGTCAAGGCGCACCCAAGTTCACCGTCAACGGTATCGACTTTCAAGCCTATTTCTTGGGCCTGCTCAAAGCCCGTCACGCCTTGCAAGCCTTTGTTGAGACCGGAACTGCGGGTCGCTTCGATGCCTACATCACCGTGGCAGGCGGCGGCCCCTCGGGTCAAGCCGATGCCATTAAATTGGGCATTGCTCGCGCCTTGCTCGAGTTCAATCCCGACTTCCGTCCTGCACTTAGGCTCAAAGGTCTACTGACCCGCGATGCCCGCGAAGTGGAACGCAAGAAGCCCGGTTTGAAAAAAGCCCGCCGCGCTCCGCAGTTCAGCAAACGCTGATCTCGAGATTGCTCGAGCTGGTGTTCAAAAGAGTTTCACAAGAGTTTCAAAATGCCCCCCTCGAGGGGGATTTTTTTTGCGCTGATGATCGGGGCAAATAGAACTTGCTACAATGATGGCTCGGAGGAACAACCATGCACAATATTCGGCAAAAAGCACTTTTGCACAAAGCACTCGCTACGTGTGCATTAACGGTGTTCAGTTGTTCGCAAGCCGCTACCTACCTGCGAACCGTTCATGCGCTTTCAGGTGGCCCTGCACTGGATATTTACTTTGACGATGTGTTGGTCGATCAAAAGCTCGAGTTTATGGGGGTGTCCCCCTTCAGAGCCGCCTCGAGTACTCTGCATACAATTCGGGTTTCGATTGCGGGCGAAAAAACAGCAATCCTCGAGACTCAAGTGGAAATGGCGGATGATTTTGGCTATACCCTCGAGCTGGTCAGTTCGGGCGATGGTATGGATAGCAACTTGGTGGCCTTTAACTTTACCGATTTGGAAGAAGATACTGCTTTAATCAGTGTCTATCATGTTGCTTCGGTGGAGGGCAGTATCAATGTTAAACCTGCTCGAAAAC
>JANYFS010000374.1 GCA_025359705.1 Deinococcales bacterium
GGTATTGGGATAGGGCTTTGCCCATTGCGTAGCTTTCAGATGTTCGGTTTTAGGATTTGGGTTAGGCATAGCAAAATTATAGCTCAAAAATAAATTTATATCCGAAAGCGCATACGCAATTTCAAAAATGCATGGTATGAATCATGCAATGTTTGAATTGTTGGGGTTTGTGGCGCTCGAGAGAAAGGCTCACTACGTGGAGCGTCAAAGCTAAGGAATCTCCTTCAATTGCCCCAGCGACCAACCCTGAATCTGATCTGCCCGAATCGCTAACTGAGGCAGGGGAACGTCGATGCCCGGCCCGGTGACCTGCTTGAGATACAGCATGCCGGTTTCTCCATTCATCGCTTCATCCCCGAAGACGGCGTTCGCGCTGTACCACAGCTCGCTGGGGATCAATTCCCTTTTGTTGTTGAAGAATGCTCGCATGGCATCAGAATAGGCAGTTTTGGTCATGACCACTCCACTAATCAGTTGTCCACCTACCAGCACGACCACGCTCAAGAGGTCTTCGTCGGCCATCTCTACCCACTTGAGTAGGGCTTCCAGGGTACTTTCAAAGCGTTTAGCCTCCATGTTCTCGTTCCTCCCGCTCGAGCTTACAGAAAAAACCTGCATGATGCAGTGCTTGGGAAGACCAGCTAACCCTCGAGAAACTCACAAAAGACTTGCACGACTTGGCCAAAAAATCGTCCTTTGCTCCCTTAAGGCCCTTGAGTTCTGGGAACTTTGCTGATCACCCGCTCCCCCCTTGGCCCCTTGCATAGGTACGGGTCATGTTGGTATTGAAACCACTTTCGTCAATACTAACTAAGTCAGAGCGTTTAACCTCTTTGATCGGCAATGTCAAAGGCCGCACTCGAGGGTCGCCACATTTCGGATGTGGTCGAAGAGCTTTTGATTGCGTGGGCAAACGAAGTTCGGTAATTTTGCAATAAATTGAGTGCAGCTCGAGCGGAGTTTTTAGCCCTCGAGCTGTATTTTGATCCAGATGTGTCGCCAATAGAGATATTAGGCACAAAAAGGAAATTTAGTCCCTCAAGAAAAGATTCACCCTTTCCTCAAGATTAGGTAGTGGTCATTTTTCGAATACTCGAGTGGAAATCATGACGACCTGCACGAAAAAAAGCTTTAAGCTCGCATTTGACGCTAGACCACTACCCAATTTCCTTTTTGCTCGGCATTTCTACAAAAAAAGAATGCTCCACCTAACTGAAGCAGGACATCTCTTTATGAACGAATTTTGGTATGTTCCAATGAACTACCAGAGGTGAAGCTGGAAATTGATCCCTCGAGCCAGATCCCAAATCAGAGGATGTTGGAAGGGGATCAAACGTAGCAAAGACACTGCCTCGAGCAAGCCAAAAGCCGTGCAAAAGAAAGAAGAGACTTGAGCGGGGAGTATGCACCTGGCGCAACGTAGATGCTCCTAAAACTACCCTCAAGCCTAAATCCCTTCCCACAGTCCGCAGCAATGCCCTCGAGCGCATCACAGGCACTCTGCTGATTGGTGAAGTTGAGCAATTTTCCCTTGACCTCAGCACTACACTTCCCACCTCGAGTAACGGGTGGTCGTCTCATCCTGTCGGGTTCGAGCAGTTTGGTGGCTGTGAACGTCTATCCGCCAAAGGCTCGGCTGACTCGCTCGAGTCTGACGCAGTTCTCTGGGGTGGGGTTGAACCAAAAATCAATATCTTTGGTGTTCCTTACAAACCCGTGATGGGTTACTGCGTATCCACCGATCAGCAGATATTCAACCGATCTTTCGTTTAACAGCGCGATAAAATCCAAAAAATCTTTGTTTAGGCTGCGGATCACCATACACTTCTCCTCTCAATTGTTCCAACAAGGTAAACCGCTCTTCTGGGCTCAGTTCCAGTAGCTCTTCTCGGTCACGGCGGTACAGTTCGTCTTCACTGAGTGATCCCATCTTGAATGACCCTCCTCGCCGCTCGAGTGGGGTGTTTTGTCGGGCTTCAAAGCGGGCTTGGGCTTCTCTTTATCCATTGATCTATTTTACCCTCGAGGTGGGGCCAAAACGGATGTCAAACCGCTCAAAATATTTAGGAAAAAAAAGAGGAGCGGCGTAAAATATGCTCCCCTCTTTGGGTGATGACCGATCCGTTCCCTCGAGGCCAACTCGAGGGCCTAAAGCGCCATCCAACTTTCTTACCCCCTTGGTGGCGATCCCTTTTCCAAATGCAAGATAAAAACCGTGCAAAGAAAAAGAAGGTGACTCGAGCGTGAATCGTTTCCCTTGCCCCCTGCCTCTTCGCCCTCCGTTTCTGTTGCTGAAAACACCCCTACTCGAGAATTGCTCGAGCTGGGGCTTTTTAAAAACCGTGCAAAGAAAAAGGAGTTAGCTGGGGTGAGAAGCACCCCACTCTTGGACTGCCTTCCTGCTTTGCTAAACCTAATTGGCAAAGCAGGAAGTTTTAAGCAGCCTTCAGCAAGGTGACCCGCCTCGCCTCGAGGGTAGTTTGTATTTCTTTTTCAAAAGCCAATTTTTCTTTGGCTGCTCTCGAGTCCATACCTTGGCACAGGCCAATTTAACCAAGACTTCCTCGAGAGCAGCCCTGCAAGGGGTACCTTGGGGTACCTTGGGGTACCTTGGGTCGCTCGAGCCACTTGCATTTCAAGACACTCCGTTTCGCGCTCCAGTTTCCACTGGGCGCTCCGTACCTCCCCCTCGTGCAACTCGAGAGTGTCTTCCAAAAACGTATTAATTTCTTGGAGGATTACTACACCAGCATTTGGAACTACGACGGTATTCATTTTTTTTCCTGTCTTAAGTTATCCCGCTCGAGTTCGGGGTGAGAGGTTTTATTTTTCTTCTTATTGATCCGTTCCCTCGAGGCCCCGACAAGGGGGCCGAAACTACCATTACTTTTCCGTGACTCGAGCTGGTCAAAAGTGGAGGTGACCGTTGCAGTAAAAGTGTTGAATTCGCTCGAGCGTGTACTGGGAGTGGAGGGATTTTGCCCAAAGCAGATTTCCCTGTCTGATACGGGATATAAAGCCGTTTATTAAAGGTACATTAAGAGTGGGATTTTAATGTATGTTATTGGTTAATATTAGATAGCTTTTTATGTTTTTGGATTATTCAAAATTTTCATTTTTGATTCCGTTTTTGATTCAATACCGAATCAGTATTAACTCGAGAATCTTTCATTTTTGATTCAATACCAGATTAGTATTAGGTCTGAAATCTTCAATTTTTGATTCAATACCAAACCAGTATGTGATTAGCGACCTCTCGAGGGGGTGAGATGGGCAGATGAGCGGGTAGACACTCGAGGAAAGAATGGGTAAGGTTTGGAAATGAAAGTGGACGAGCCAGACACCGATATCCCCTTGACCCTTAAAAAGTTGGTCAAA
>JANYFS010000509.1 GCA_025359705.1 Deinococcales bacterium
AAAGAATTCAAAGATCGACCCGCTCGACCCGAACAAAGTTTGTGGAGTTACGGACTAAGCTACATGCAACCCGTTCTGCAATTTGGATACAGTAAATACCTGCAATGGGACACGATTCTTAAGCTTTTGTAAGGTACTGAAACGTCATATATAGAATCAAAACCACTCCACTCGAGGGGCTATATACGTCATATATAGAACCGAAAATTGAAGATTCTGGAAGTTATATACGTCATATATGGAATTAAAACCACCGCAACATTTGATAATCTAAAAACATAAACAACTATATAATATTAATCAATAACAAAATAGATATTTTAAACTTAATCCACCTTTAATAAAAGGCTTTATATCTCGTATCAAACGAGCAAATCCGATTTAGGCAAAATCCCTCCACTCCCAGTACACACTCGAGCGAAATCCCCTCAAATCCCCCCTCAGATTCCCCAACCCAAATCCCCCCTCAAATCCCCTCAAACCCATCCTCAAATCCCCTCCCCTTTTTCAACTCCTCGAGCGCAAGCGTCTTCGAATAACGGCGAGGGGATAAACCCCTCGAGAAAACGGGTAAAGGAAAAGGTGACAAAATGAAAAACAGCACAATTCTTGAAAACCGTTTAGTGGTCATGGCGCAGGACTTCGCTCCAGAATATAGGGGCCAAATAGAAAGGGTGGTCAAGAATCACCTGCTCTCCTCGCACGCCCTGGCAGATTTTTACCTGATTCTGGGGCAATTTGGCCCTGAGAAAATATTGGAAAAAGGAAGCCGAATTTTGCAAAAACTCGAGGCGAAAAGTAGGGTTCGGGAAACGAGAGAAGAAGAGCAGGAGTTGAAAGAAAATTGTGGGGATTACCAACTCACTGAGGACGTTTGGCATTCTTTCCCCGCTTTCTACCACCCGGAAGGCCCCCAAAAACTGAACTACTTCCCACGGGAAAAGTCGTGGCATGAATGGTTTGAGGGGGGTTGGGATGCCCTCTCGAAAAATGGGTGGCATGATTTACCCATTGCCGGAAAAACCGAAGTCACCACTTTCTTCATCAGCCAATACCTCGAGCGGGTGAGTTCGTAAGGAGGCCGACGAGGGGGTGAACGCTCTCTCGAGGAAACGGAGGAAGGGCAGGGAAGGGGGCTTCGCCCCAATTCATTTCTTTGCACGGTTTTTAAAAAGCCCCCGCTCGAGCAGTTCTCGAATAGGGGTCAGGAATAGAAAACGGAGGAAAAGAGGTGGGGGGCTGCGCCCCCCAGATGGGATACAAAGGCTTGCAGAAAAACTCTCGAGCTTTTTTTCTTTGCACGGCTTTTCAGGAGGTTTATAGGATCTGGAAAATGTTCTGGGATTGGTTCAATCATTGGGGGTTTTGGGATCTCCCCCTCGAGCAACAATCCCTTGAAGTTGCCGAAACATATACCAAAGACACCACCAACGACCCCGATTGGTGAACCTTTTCCTCGAGGGGAAACGGTGAGGGGTTTAAGAGCCCTCGAGGTAAAAGGTAAAGGAGAAACACCATAAAAATTGAACCCCAAACAAAGCAGACCTTGAAGACCCTCAAGGCACTCCTCGAGCGTGCAATCCTTTAGGGAGTAGTTTGTCTCGGATTGTATGTGGGCATGAAGTGACTCACGCATTACGACCACTTCATGGCTTACGCGCTCGAGGAGGGAATCTTCATTGCGGTAGTCTTCACCTTCCTTCCCAGGGGAAAATCCCAGCAAGGGGGTCAATTCCCTGCGAAAGGGAATTACTCGAGAGAATAAACTTTCATAGGCGGTAAGGGTTTTCAATCCTTTACCGCCTGGGAAAAATGGAGGCCAACAGTGAGGTAAGGCGTGCCCTCGCTCGAGACTAAAGATAAAGCAAACCCTCTAACTTCTTTGAGGGTTTGCTTTGAGCCTTTTTCTTTGCACGGCTTTTTAGAAGATAGGTTCTCGTGATCTGGAAAATGTTTTGGGACTGGTTTTAACAGGTCATCGTTTTGGAACCTCCCCCTTGCAGCAATCCCGTGAAGTCTCCTACGAAACCGAGACCGAAACTCACTCCGATGGGTGACCTGTTTCCACTCGAGCGGTAAAGGACGAGGGCTTAAACCCCTCGAGGGAAACGGGGGACGCTTCGCACTCCAGTAACCCTTAATTCGAGCGGGTAGGGATTGAGATCCTTAGCGCGTGAGATCAACGGAACTAAAGCACAGCGGATGTACTTCTTTTTCTTTGAACGGTTTTTCTTCTGACAGGGTTGGAAAACCAAAGAAACGTTGAGGGGTCTCAAACCTGCTCATCTGAAAGTGTGTAAATTTACGCACCCTCAGCGTGTTTTGTTTCCTATCGTGTATTCCCATTGGAAGGCATATCTTGAGCGTAACTCTGCAAAAGGCTTCCCTCGAGGGTTGGCGAGGCGGATATTTCCCAGTAGCCTCTGGTATAGCAATAGAAGATTTCTTAGTTTTTTGCCGCGTTCGCGTCTCGGCCATGAATCATCCCGTACAAGGGGTAGACCCCTTCCCGATCACTCAGTTTTATAGCGCAATGCGTGCAAGATTAATACGTAAGCACCTCGAGTGATCCTTGATCAAGCTGGTCTCATGCGAAAATCCTCATCACATCTCGAGTAGGTGTGTCCTGCTTACTGCTGAGCGCTATATTTGGAGAAACGCCCTCGGGTAGCGAAAGCCCTGTGGTCTCGAGATTTGGATATGCAGAACAAGGGCACTCGAGCGGTTGCAGTTGTCGCAAGAATCCAAATCTTAAAAGAGCGGGTTCAAGCTTCTCTGCCACATATCAAAAGTTTGGACAAAATACAGCGCTATGAAACACATCTAGAGCGGATTTTAAAGCATTCACTCACCCAACTCGAGGTATGGCAAGCACGGCGAAGGGGGAATCTATCCCACTGGCACGGCTCGAGGTTTCTGGCTCTGAGTGACAAAAACACCAATTAGCACTTTCACAGCACCGCGAAAACCCTCGAGGGTGGTGCTTTTTTTACGTAAAGAATGTCCAAAACGTAGACACCCTCGGTTTAGGGTTTCAATGCAAAAGCTTGGCAAAGCTACCAGATCACGCCCCAGACATTAAGAAACCCCTATCAGTGACTCAAGCAAGATTTTAAGCTCTTGCAGATACGGCCCAAGGTTCTTTTTTAACAAGAGTTTGAACTCGAGGGCAGGAA